>PXAU01000388.1 GCA_003567075.1 Trueperaceae bacterium | reverse complement strand
TCTTCGAGCAGTACGTCATCTATCTTGGCAACGTCGTGCAGGGCGAGTTCGGCACGTCGTTCTATTACAAGGCGCCCGTCGCCAGCCTGGTGTGGGAGAAGTTCGCCAACACCATGGTGCTGATGCTGACCGCGATCATCATCGCCTACGGCTTGGGGATTCCGCTGGGCGCGTACCTGGCCTGGAAGCGCGGCACCCGTAGCGACACGTTCGGTATCGTGCTGGGGCTCATGTTCCGCTCGGCACCGATGTTCTGGACCGGCATGCTGGCGGTGCTGCTGTTCGGCGTGGCGCTGGGCTGGCTGCCGACCTCCGGTATGCGCACGCTGCCGTACGAGGCGGTGGGCTTCCTCGACAAGATCTTCACGCTCGACTTCCTGCGGCACCTGATCCTGCCCTCGCTGATCATCGCGCTGTTCTACCTGGGCTCGCCGCTGCTGATCATGCGCAACACCATGCTGGAGGTGTACGGCGAGGACTTCATCGAGATGGCGCGCGCCAAGGGACTGCGCGAGCGTGACATCCTGTACCGCCACGCCGCGCGCAACGCGCTCCTGCCGGTCATGACCCAGCTGGCCGTCACCATCGGTCTGGCCGCAGGCGGGCAGGTGGTGGTGGAGGTCGTCTTCTCGTGGCCCGGGCTGGGCCGCGAGATCCTGCAGGCGGTGCGCACCTCCGACTTCCCGTTGGCGCAGGCGACCTTCCTGCTGATGGCGGCGCTGGTGATCGGCATGAACTTCCTGGCTGACATGGTCTACGGCGCGCTCGACCCGCGGGTGAAGCTGCAATGAGGTCGCGCTACTTCGCGCAGGCCCTGATGCCGCTACGGCTGATCCTGCGCGACCGGCTGGCGCTCACTGGGCTCCTCATCCTGCTCGCGGTGATCGTCATGGCGCTGGCAGCGCCGCTCGTGGCCACGCACGACCCGCGCGCGATCATCGAGCGCTCCGAAGCCTCCTGGATGACCCTGGCGGCGGATGGCTGGCGTCTGGGCGCGGCGCTCGGTGACGAGCCGCTGTACGCCATGGCAGTGTCCGGCGACGAGGCGATCGCGGTGGGGGCCGGCGGTCTGGCGGCTCGCTTCGCCGGCGGCAGCTGGGAGATGCTGCTGCGTGCCACCGATGCGACGCTGCGCGGCGTGGCGCTGGCGCCGGAGGGCGCCGTGGCGGTGGGCAGCGGCGGCGCGGTGGTGTGGTATGCCGCCGGCGGCGGCGAGCCGCTCGAGGGTCGCCTCGGCGACGCCGATCTCAACGGTGTGAGCGTGGTCGACGACGGCGCCGCCGCGCTGATCGTGGGCGAGGGCGAGGCTGTGTGGCACCTGCCGCTGGCAGCGCTCGCCGCTGGCTCGACCGATCTCGCCTCTGTCGCCACGGCCGTGCCGAGCCCGGTCGGGCGCGGCATGACGCTCGCCTCCGTCGCCAGCGACGTCGACGGCAGCGCGATCGCGGTGGGCGAGCGCGGCCTCGCCCTGCGCTGGAGGCCGGACGGCGACAGCGGCGAGCTGGCGCAGCTGGTGCTGCCCACCTTCCGCGACTTCAACGGCCTCCACGTCGATGCCAGCGGCCGCGCCCTCATCGTCGGCGAGCGCGGCACGCTGCTGCGGCGCGAGGCGGTGGGCGCGCCCTGGGTCGAGGACGCCTCGCCCGACACGCGCGCTCTGCGCGGGGCCTGGATCGGTCCGGAGCGCGAAGCGCTGGCGGTGGGACGCAACGGCGTGGCGCTGCGCTTCGACGGTGAGGCCTGGCTGCGCGAACCGACCGGTACCGAGCGGCACTTCCGCGACGTCGCCCGCGTGGGCGACGTGGCGGTCGCGATCGGCTCCGATCCCTTCGTGGACAAGCTGGCGCCGCCCTCGGCGGAGCACTGGTTCGGGACCGACCACTTGGGCCGCGACCTCTACAGCCAGAACGTGTACGGCTCGCGCATCGCGCTGCTGGTGGGCTTCCTTGGGGCGTCGCTGGTGGTGCTGATCGGCGCCAACGTCGGCCTCCTGGCCGGCTACTACCGCGGCCGCACCGACACCGTGCTGATGCGGATCGTGGACGTGATGTACGGCATCCCCTTCGAACCCTTCGCCATGATCCTGGTCCTGCTCTTCGACCCGAGCCTGCTGATCGTGATCCTGGCGATCTCGCTGCTCACCTGGCGCACCGTGGCGCGGCTCATCCGCTCGCAGGTTCTGTCGCTTGCCGAGCGGCCGTTCGTCAAGGCCGCCCGTGTGGCCGGTGCCTCGGACCTGCGCATCATCTACCTGCACATCGCCCCCAACGTGCTGCCGCTGGTGTTCCTGGAACTCGCCATCATCCTGGGCGCCTCGATCATCGCCGAGGCCACGCTGTCGTTCCTGGGCCTTGGCCCACCCCAGTCGATCTCGTGGGGCGGCATCCTCCACAACGCCCGCCTGTCGGGCGCCTGGCGCACCGCCTGGTGGTGGAACCTGCCACCCGGAGCGTTCATCATGATCACCGTCATGGCCGTCTTCTTCATCTCGCGCGCGCTCGAGGTGATCGCCAACCCGAGGTTGCGCGGCCGATGAGCGTTGCCCCTTTGCTGGACGCGCGCGACCTGCACGTCCACTACGACACCGACGCGGGACCCGTGCGGGCCGTCGACGGCATCGACCTGCGCATCGAACCCGGCGAGTCGCTGGGCCTGGTGGGCGAATCGGGCTGCGGCAAGACCACCGCCGCCAAGAGCATCCTGCGGCTGCTGCCGCCCAACGGCCGGGTCGCCGGCGGGCGCATCGGCTTCCGCGATCAGGACCTCGCCAGCGTCAGCGATGAGGCGCTGCGCAAGGTGCGCTGGCGCGACATCGCCTGGATCAGCCAGGCCGCCATGAACGCGCTCGACCCGGTATACCGGGTGGGCGACCAGATCGTCGAGGCCATCCAGGCGCACACGCCTGCGTCGCGGGCCGCAGCGCTGGCGCGCGCCGCCGAGCTCTTCCGCATGGTGGGCATCGACCCGCAGCGGCTGCGCGCCTACCCCTTCGAGATGTCGGGTGGGATGAAGCAGCGCTCGGTGATCGCGATGGCCATGGCGCTCGACCCGGCCATGATCATCGCCGACG
>PXAU01000159.1 GCA_003567075.1 Trueperaceae bacterium | reverse complement strand
TCGTGCGCTACGGCGTCATGCATCGCAACACCTACCTGTGCGCACCGAGACTGCTCGACCCGACGTTGGCCCTGCGCGACCATCCCGAGGTGTTCGTGGCGGGGGTGCTGGCGGGCACCGAGGGCTACCTGGAGTCGTCCGCGACGGGCTGGCTGGCCGGCACGAACGCCGCTCGCAGGCTCCTCGGTCTGCCGCCGGTGGTACCGCCCGAGGCGAGCATGCTGGGCGGTCTGGTGCGGTTCCTGGCCACGGCCGAGGCCGATGGCTTCCAGCCGATGAACGCGAACTGGGGGCTGGTGCCGGTGCCGCCGAAGCAGCGCGGCGGTCCAGGCAAGCGCGAGCGTCGCGAGCAGGCCTACCAGCGCGGTCTCGACGCCTTCGTGAGCTGGGTGGGCGAACTGCATGCCGGCGCCGTGCACGCGGTCGCGGGCGCTGGCGCGGAGCGAACGGTGTAGTACCGTCGGCGCCATGGCCGACACTCCCATCGACCTTCGCTCCGACACCGTCACCCGCCCCACGGAGGCCATGCGACGCGCCATGGCCGAGGCCGAGGTCGGCGATGACGTCTACGGCGAGGACCCCACCGTCGCACGGCTCGAAGCCCTGGTAGCTGAGCGGGCCGGGCACGCGGCGGGCTTGTTCGTGCCGAGCGGCACCATGGGCAACCAGGTGGCGTTGGCGGTGCACGCCCCACGCGGGAGCGAGGCGATCGTCCCCGAGAGGGCGCACGTCTACGAGTACGAGCTCGGCGCCATGGCCGTGATCGCCGGCCTGGTGCCGCGCTTCGTCCCGGCCCCGGCGGGCGTGCCGCGCCCCGAGGACGTCCGCGCCGCCGTCACCGACTCGCTGCACGTGGCGCCCAGCGGCGTGGTCGTGCTGGAGAACACCCACAACCGGGCCGGCGGCACCGTCGTCCCGCTGGAGGTGGCGCGGGCGGTGGGCGACGTCGCGCGGGCGGCCGGGCTGCCGTATCACCTCGACGGCGCCCGCGCCTGGAACGCTGCGGCCGCGTTGCAGGTGCCCGTGGCCGAGGTGTGCGGGCCCTTCGACTCCGTGTCGCTGTGCCTCAGCAAGGGCCTGGGGGCTCCCGTGGGGAGCGTGCTGGTGGGGTCGGCAGCCTTCCGGCGTGCCGCGCACCGGTACCGCAAGCTCTTGGGTGGTGGCATGCGTCAGGCTGGCGTGCTGGCGGCCGCCGGCATCGTCGCGGTCGAGACGATGAGCGAGCGCCTGGACGAGGACCACGCTCGCGCGCGTGCGCTCGGCACGGGGCTCGGGCGTCTCCCGGGCGTGCTCGTCGACCTCGCCACGGTCCACACCAACATGGTCTACGCGCAGGTGGACGACGCCACGGCGGCGGCCGCGGCATTGGCGCGCGAGGGGGTGCTGGTCAACGCCTTGGGAACGCGCAGCCTGCGCTTCGTGACCCACGCCGACCTCGCCGACGGTGACGTCGACCGCGCGCTCGCGCGTGCCGCGCGGGCGTTCGAGCACCTTGCCGACGGCGCGGTCGAGCGAGGTGCCGACGGCGCGGTCGAGCGCCGTACGGTGCGTTCGTGACGCTCCCGTTGGAACCCGTGACGGTGACGCGAGCGGTGCTGCTGGCGCATCCTGCGGCCCACAGCCTCAGTCCCGTGATGCACGACGCCGCCTTCGCGGCATTGGGCCTCGATGGCCGTTACGAGGCCTGGGACGTGCCGCCGTCGGAGCTGCCGGCGGCGCTCGAGCGCCTGCGCACCAGCTCGACCCTGTTCGGTGCCAACATCAGCGTGCCCCACAAGCTGGCGGTGCTGCCGCTCCTCGACGAGGTCAGCGCCGAGGCCCATCGCTTGGGGGCGGTCAACACGATCGTTCGGCGTGGCCGTCGGTTGCTGGGGCACAACACCGACGCGGCGGGACTCGCCGCGGCGCTGCGCGAACTCGAGCGCCCGCTCGTTCCCGGCCGGGCCGTGGTGCTCGGCGCCGGCGGTGCGGCGCGCGCCGCCGTGGCGGTGTTCCTGGATGGTGGCTGCAGCGTGCTGGTGCACAACCGCAGCGCCGAGCGCGCCGCGGCCTTGGTGCGCGCCTGGCGCGGCGCCGGCGATGTGGCCGTGGTCGATGCCGAGCGGTTGCCGGCCGCCGTGGCGCGCGCCGACTGGCTCGTGAACGCAACCTCCGTCGGCATGGTCGGCGGACCGGCTGGAAGCCCGCTGCCGGCGAGCGTGCTGCCCGAGCGTGGCGTGGTGGTCGACCTGGTGTACGGGCCGACGCCGACGCCCCTGCTGGTCGCGGCGCGTGCGGCCGGCCTGGCCACGCAGGACGGTCGCGCGATGCTGGTGCATCAGGGCGCTGCGGCGTTCACCGCCTGGACGGGCCACCAGGCGCCGTTGGCGGTGATGGGCGAGGTCTTGGAGCAGGCGCTCAGCGCCCGCGCTGCTTGACCGCCTTGACGAGCGCGGCGAGCAGCACCAGGCTTCTGCCCCTGGTCGCCGACGCGGCGAGCAACTGGTCGTCACCGACGCGGAGCGCGGCCAGGGCCTGCCGTTCGCTCTCCCACGTCAGGTGGCTCACCGCCCCCGCCGTCGGCTTGAGCGCGGCCAAGGCCTGGACGGCCGATGCGAAGGCCGCCGCACCGTCACCGCGCGCCAGCGTCGGGCGTTCGCCTGAGCTCGCGCCGATGGCGATCCCGTGCGCGTCGATGGCGCCCGCGATCGCTTCCAACAGCGCCGCGTCGCGGCGCTGTTCGTCACGCACCCGGGCCGCCTCGGTCAGTGCCGCCGCGGTGGCGACGTGCACCGTGCGACGGCTCGGGTGCCGGTAGGGAAGCACCTGAAAGTCCATGTCGACGCGCTCGAGCAGCTCCGCCAAGCCGTGGACGCCGTTGGCCTCGGCGCCGCTACGGAGGCTGACGACGTGCTCGAGTTGCCCGTTGTCGAGGTAGAGCCGTCCGACCTGTCCGCCGTCGAGGGCGATGACGGCGCTGGCCGAGGTGAGCGCCAGCATCTCGATCAGCTCGGCCAGGCCGATCGTGTCCGTGCGTCCCTCGAGCGGCACGTCGCGCAGCCCTGGCGCCTGCGCGTCCCAGTGGGTGGCCTGGAGCGGGCGTGGCAAGGCCGCCTCGTCGGGCGGGAAGGCGAGCACCTCGTCGGGCGTATGCACGGCCGTCAGCGCGGCGCGTTCGCCGTTCATCGCGATGACGTAGAAGCGCGCGTCGGGTGCGATGCGACGGCTCCAGGCCAGGAAGCCGCCGGCGCTGGCGCCGCGCAGGTACTCGTCGCAGAACACCGCCGCGTACGGCCGCGTGCGGAGGGGCTCGAGCGCCGCGTTGACGTTCTGGTACGCGCTCACTCGCCAGCCGACCTGGCTGAGCGCCTGCTCGAGCGCGCTGCGACGATGCTGCATGGTGGCGATGAGGACGGCGTCGTGGTGCATGCTGTCCCCCGAGTGTACGCGCCCGGGCGCGGCGGTGTTCGTCGGCGCTCAGGCGCGGCGCGCAACACGGCGCTGGTAGACTCGCGCGTGCGCATCGCGATCCTGGCCGACATCCACGGCAACCTGCCGGCGTTGGAGGCCGTGCTCGAGGATGCGGCCCGGCACCACGTGGATCGCGCCATCGTGAATGGCGATCTGGTCAACCGCTGTCCGGACGGGGCGGCGGTGGTGCGGCGCGTGACCGAACTCGGCGCCGAGCTCACGCTCGGCAACCACGACGACCTGGTGCGGTCGCTTGCCGATGGCGACGGCGCCTTGCCCGGCGCCTTCCGGCACGACCCCTTCTGGGAGGCGAATCGTTGGTGCGCCCGGGAGCTGACGCAGGCCGAGGCGCTGGAGCCCCTGCGGACGGCCCCGTTGACGGTGCGCATCGCGCCCCCGGGCGCGCCCAGCGTGCTGGTCAGCCACGGCAGCCCGCGCCACTACCGCGAGGGCTACGGCCGCTACCTCAGCGACGCGGTGGTGTCGGAGATCCACGAGATGCACCCAGCCGACGTGCTGATCGGTTCGCACACGCACGAGCCGATGCTGCGGCGCTGGGGTCGCGTCACCCTCATGAACACGGGCGCTGTCGGCGTCCCCTTCAATCGCGACGGACGCGCGCAGTACCTGCTGCTGGAGCTCGCCGACGGCTGCTGGCGACCGACCTTCCGAAGGGGGGCGTACGACGTCGAGGCGGCCCTGGCGCGCTTCGAACGCGATGACTACCTGCGCGCCGGCGGGCTGCTGGCGCGACTCTTCCGGGACGAGGTGCGTGACGCGCGCTCGTACCTGGTGCCCTACCAGATGTGGGCGAGCGAACGTGGCGAGGCGCTCGGCGACGGGAGCTGGCGGCGCTTCCAGGCGCTCCACCCGGAGCGCTTCACGCCCGTCGTGCCGTGGCCGTCGGAGAGCAGCAGCGTCGTGCCGCCGCCGGAGTGAGCGGCGCGCCCGTGAGCGAGGTGGCGCCGGGGCGGGCGCTGACGGTTGGCCTCGTGCTGGGCGTGACCGTCATGGCGATCGGCGCCTTGGCGGTGGTGACGGTCGCGCCGCGCATCCCGGCCGAGTTGGGCGGCTTGGAGCACTACGGCTGGCTCTTCTCGGCCAACCTGCTCGCCAGCCTGGTCGGGACCGTGTGGGGCGGGGCCCAGGCCGACCGGCACGGCCCTGGGCGGGCCTTCGTACTGGGCCTGCTGGCGTTCGTGGTGGGTTCGGCGCTCGCGGCCGTGGCACCGTCGATGGGGGTCGTGATCGGCGCCCGAGCCTTGCAGGGCCTGGGCGGTGGGGCGGTGGTCACCTGCATCTACGTGGCCGTGACGGTGGCGTACCCCGATCACGCGCGGGCTCGGGTGATGGCGCTGCTGTCGGCTGCCTGGGTGGTGCCGGCGCTGCTGGGGCCGGCGGCGGCGGGGCTGGTGGCGGAACTGGCCTCGTGGCGCTGGGTGTTCGCCGCGCTCGTGCCGCTCGCCAGCCTGGTGGCGCTGCTGACCGTCCCGAGCTTCGTCGGACTGCGCCCCTCCAGCGTGGTGACGTCCGTCGGTGGCCGGCGCTTGTGGCACGCGCTGCTGCTCGCGGCCGCGGTCGGCGCCGGGGTGTGGGCGTTGGGTGCGACGGCGTCGTGGTGGTTGCGGACGCTGCTCGGGGCGTCGGCCGCGCTGCTGGTGCCGCGGACGCTGGCGCGGCTCGCGCCGCCGCGCATGCTGCGCTTGGCGCCCGGTCTGGCCTCGGTGGTGGCGGCGCGCGGGCTCCTGTTCGCGGGCTTCATCACCGTCGAGGTGTACCTGGCGCTGATGCTCACCGACCTGTTGGGCCTGTCGTCGGCGATCACCGGCCTGGTGATCGCCACCGGAGCGCTCGTGTGGACGCTCGGTTCCTGGCTGCAAGCCCGTCTCGAGGACCTCGCTTGGTCGGAGGTGTCGACGTCGCGTTGGCTGGCGCTGGCTCGAAGCCGCGAGCGGCGCGTGTTGCTGGGTGCGCAGGTGCTCGGCACCGGGCTGGCGCTGCAACTGCTCACGCTGGCACTGCCCGGACCCGCCGCGCTGGCGCTGGCGCTGTGCGGCTGGGCGCTCGCGGCTACGGGCATTGGCTTCGCGCACGCCACCAGCAGCGTGCTGGCGTTCGAGCGGGCCGAGCACGAGCGCGTTGAGCCGGGCTCGGTCTCGGCCGCCCTGCAGCTGGCCGACGGCGTCGCGGCGGCGACGGCGACCGGTGTCGCGGGCGCCCTGCTGGCGCTGGTGACGCCGGGCGCGGGCTTGGCTGCAGGCGTGGCGGTGGCCTACGCCGTCGGTGTGTCGGCGGTCGCCCTCAGCCTGCTGGCGGCGGGTCGGATCGGCGCTGCGCGAACGCGTTCCACGCCAACGCCAGCGTGATCAGGCCGAAAGCGCTGCCGGCCAGGAAGGGGATGGTCACGAACCCGAACCACTCGATGTACTGGAGTGTGCAGGGCACGCCGTCGCGGCACACGCCGGGCGGCGCGAGCGCGGGCACGCGCTGGATCAGGTAGTGGTACCAGGCGGTGCCGAGGCCGGCGAGCGCCAACGGCAGCCCGTAGCGCCAGGCGCGCTCGTCGCGTGCGAAGACCGCCACGCCCAACAGCGCCACCAGCGGGTACATGAAGATGCGCTGCCACCAGCACAGCGCGCAGGGGACGAAGAGGCGCACCTCCGAGAAGTAGAGCGAGCCGGCGGTGGCGACGATCGCCACCAGCCAAGCCAGGTACGTCCGCGCCACGACCGGCGTCACCCGCGCCTCCCGGCGAGCCAGCGCCTCAGCGCAGTGCGGCGTCGACAGCGCGCCGCACGTCACCGAGGGTCGGGCTCGTCACCGGCGTCCCGTCGACCACCACCGAAGGCGTCCCGCGCAGGTTGAGATCGGTCGCTATGGCGCGGTCGGCGCGCACGCGTTCCAAGCTCGCGTCGGCGCTCAGGCATTCGCGGAAGACGTCCTCGTCGATGCCGGGCGCGTAGGTGAGCGCGAGTTCCTCGGCGCGGCGCGCCTGATCCAGCTCCGGTTGCGCCCGGTAGAGCGGCGACTTCATGTCCCAGAAGGCGCTGTTGCTCTGCTGGAAGACGCACTCGCCGATGCGGCCGACGTGCTCCGAGGCCGGTCCCAGGACCGGGAAGTGCACGAACACCAGGCTGGCCTGGCCGGTGTCGACGTACTCGCGCTTGAGCGTCGGCAGCACGTCGGCTTCGAAGCTGGCGCAGGCCGGGCAGCGGAAGTCCTCGAAGATCGCGATGGTGACGGGAGCGTCGGCCGAGCCGAGCCGCGGATGGTCGCTGAGGTCGAGGTCGGCCGCCGGCGAGCCCAATCGGGGCGCCAGCACGATGGCGGCGACAGCGACCAGCGCCAAGGCGACCGTGAGGATGGTGAGCTTCTGCGGGGTCATGCGCGCCAGTCTACGGGTCCGAACGTGAGAAGGGTCGCGCCGTGAGCGTCAGAAGCCCGGGTGGTGGTCGATACCATGGAATGCCTCCAGGAAAGCACGCTTGCCCTCGACATCGAGGTGCTCGAAGCGCTGCATGCGGGTCCAAGCCGTGAGGACGTAGGTGGTGTCGAGCCCTTCCCGCGGCACGATCACGGTCCGCGGCCAACGCGTTCCCACCACCTCTTCGAGCGCGCTGGCGCGATCGACGTTGTCTTCCGCGGTCCCTTGGCGGTACCACAAGATCACACCGCCGTCCTCCATGTTGTGCACCAGGTGTTGGTCGTGGGGCGGCTCGTCGAGGTACGTTCCCCAGGCTGCCAGCTGCGCGGTGTGCCAGCCGGAGGTAGGAGGCTCGGAGTTGTACGGCGGCGTGCTGGCGCCGAGCCGCACGTGGACGTTGCCCTGACTCCGGAAGCGCTCACCAGGTCGTTGGGCCTCCTGGTAGGCGTTCACGCCGACGTGTATGCCGACGAGCAGCAGCACGCCACCGACGCCGAGCGACCACGGCCACGGGTTGCGGCGCCGACGCGAGGTGCGCCGGCCGACTCGGACGTTCGCTCGCCGCTTGGGCATGGACGGAACGCTACGGCGTCACCCTCGGGCTGTCGGTATGCTGAGGAACATGAGCGACCGTGACGGAGCCGTCCTGCCCCACAGCTACCGGGCGCTGATTGCGCTGGGCGACGGCGAACGCCCGTACGTGCGTCTCGACCGGCTGGCCACGTCGGCGCTGCCCGACCACCCCGTGACGGTACGGGTGGAGGCGTCGTCGCTGAACTACAAGGACGCGCTCGCCGCGGCCGGCCGGCCCGGCGTGATGCGCCGCTACCCGGGGACGCCCGGCATCGACGCCGCCGGCACGGTGCTGGCCTCGCGCGACGAACGCTGGCGCCCGGGCGACGCCGTCATCGTCACGTCCTACGACTTGGGCATGGGCACGCCGGGTGGTCTGGCCGAGCTGATCCGGGTGCCCGGCGACTGGCCCTCGGCCCTGCCGGCCGGTTGGCAGCCTGCCGATGCGATGGCGTTCGGTACCGCCGGCCTGACCGCGGCGTTGGCGCTGCAGCGACTCCGAGCTCACGGACTCGACCCCGGCGCCGGCCCCGTGGCGGTGACCGGCGCCGCCGGCGGCGTCGGCAGTTGCGCCGTGGCGTTGTTGGCCCAGCAGGGCTTCGAGGGCATCGCCGTGAGCGGTCGCAGCGAGACCGAGGCCGAGCGTCTGCGGGCGTTGGGCGCCAGCGCGCTCTGGACCCGCGAGCAGCTGGCCGAGGGGTCTGAGCGCCCCTTGCGAAGGGCCGACCTGGCCGCTGCCGTGGACGCCGTCGGCGGCGAACCGCTAGCGCACCTGCTGGCGCGGGTGCGTCGCGACGGCGTCGTCGCCGCCGCGGGCACCGTGGCGGGTGCGGCGCTGGCGACCAGCGTCTTCCCGTTCGTGCTGCGCGGCGTGGCGCTGCTGGGTATCGACTCGGCCGAGGCCGCATCGGAGGCGCGCGCGGAAGCGTGGCAGCTGCTGGCCGAGAGCGGCGTGCTGGAGCGTCTTCGACCCTCGCTGCACGACGTGGGCCTCGAAGAGGTGGAACCGTGGCTGGCGGCGTTGCTGGAGAGCCGGGTGGCGGGGCGGGTGCGGGTCGTGTTGCCAGCGCCGAGTTCGCCGGTTTGAGCGCCGGGCCGTGGCTGGCGTTCCTGGCGAGCCTGGTCTCCGCGCCGGGCGTCCCGTCGTTGCGCCTGCCGGCCTGTCGCGACTCGCCCAACTGCGTCTCGACCCAGGCCGATCCGGACGATGCCCGGCACTACCTGGTGCCGCGCGGAGCGCCTGCTGCAGGCCCTCGCGCCGCGGCTGGGGGGTGTCGTACCCGTGACGGCGCCTTCGCATGCCCGCCGCCGCGACCGACCTGCGCGTGCGTCCGTGTCGCGTCTCCGCCGGGGCCGGCAGCCTGCTGCTGCTAGACTCGTGGGCATGGCCGACCGCGCCCCAGCTTGGGTCCGCGCCGTCGGCGTCGAGCGCCCGCTTGCGGGCGCCATCGACACGCGTTCGAGAGAGGAGCCACCATGCCCTTCGAGCTGCCCCCCCTCCCGTATCCGACCGACGCCTTGGAGCCGCACGTGGACGCCCGCACGATGGAGATCCACCACGGCAAACACCACGCCACGTACACCAACAACCTCAACGCCGCGCTCGAGTCGCACAGCGAACTGGCCGACCGCAGCGCCGAGGACCTGTTGCGCGGCTTCGACGCCCTGCCGTCCGACGTGCAGACCGCGGTCCGCAACAACGGCGGCGGCTTCGTCAATCACAACCTGTTCTGGGAGACCATGAGCCCGCACGGCGGCGGTACGCCCAGCGGCGGTCTGGCGAGCGCGATCGAGCGCGCCTTCGGTTCCTTCGACGACTTCAAGAGCGCCTTCGAGGACGCGGCCATCAAACGCTTCGGCTCGGGTTGGGCGTGGCTCGTCGTCGACGGTGACGGTGCCTTGCAGGTCTACTCGACCGCGAACCAGGACTCGCCGTACATGTCGGGCCACACGCCGATCCTGGGGCTCGACGTGTGGGAGCATGCCTACTACCTGCACTACCAGAACCGCCGCCCGGACTACGTCAAGGCGTTCTGGAACGTCGTGGATTGGAACGCCGTCGGCTCGAAGTTCGAGGCCGCGCGCGGCTGAACCGCAGCGACTGACGCGACCGCGGCCGGCGCCCTAGTGGCGCCGGCCGCCTCCGTGTGGGCCTGGGCTGGGTGTCGGCGGGAGCGGCGGCTGCGCGGCGGCTAGCGTGCGGCATGCCTGCCGCCTGGCCCCCGGCGCCGCGCCGTTGGTCGTCCGATACGCTCGTCACCGTCGCGCTCCTCGGCCTCTGCGTGGGGCTCGGCGTCGTCGTCACGCTGGCGCGGGTGGCGCCTCGCGTGGCGCCGCCCGAGGCGCTCCACCCAGATCTGCAGGTGGCCATCGCGGGCGAGGTGGTGCGGCCCGGGCAGTACACGCTGCCCTGGGGCGCTCGCGTGGGTGACCTGATCGACGCGGCGGGAGGCCTGACGGCGGCGGCGGACGCGGCGCTGGTGACACCGGCAACGCCCCTCACCGACGGCCGCTCGATCATCGTGCCCGGTACCCGGGCACCTGAGGGTGAACTCGGCCGGGTCGACGTCAACACGGCGTCCGAGCGGCTCCTGACAACGCTGCCGGGGGTGGGTCCGGTGCTGGCGCAGCGCCTGATCGAGGGTCGTCCTTACCACCAGCTCGAGGACCTGTTGCGGGTGCCGGGCATCGGACCGGTGCGGCTCGAGGCGCTGCGGCCGAGGGTGACGCTGTGAGCTCCGGTGGGCACCGACACCCGCGCCGTCGCCGACACCTGCCGTGGGCCGTGCCGGCGGCCCTCGGGGCGGTGCTCGGCAGCGCGCTCGCCACCGCGCCCGAGCCGTGGCTGACACCGGGTTGGCTGCTGACGGCGTTGCTGGCTTTGGCCTTGCTGGTGCCGGCAGCGGCGCGCCACGGTGGACCGGCCTGGGCACGTTGGGCGCTGGTGTGCGGGTTGGCTGCGGTGGCGGTCGGTGGTCGTGGCCTGGCGTGGTCGGCGGCCGTCGACCCGTGGCAGCAACGCCTCGGCCAGACGCTGACGCTCACTGGCAGCAGCGACGGCAGGCTGCTCATCGTCCCGGGTGAGGGCCGGTTGGTGCTGAAGGGTGCCGCGGTCGCGCCTGGCGAGGCGACGCTCCGGGGCGAGCTGGTGCCCTTGGCCCGGCGGCGCAACCCCGGCGGGTTCGACGAGGCCGGCTTCTGGCGCCGGCGCGGGATCCGTGCCGGCCTGCGCGTGGAAACGGTCGTTGCGCGAGCGCCGCCGGGCGGTCTGCTGGCTGCCCGCGCGGCCTTGCAAGCGGGCGTCGTGGCGGGTCTCGAGCCACGTGCGGCGGCCGTGCAGCAGGCGGTGACGTTGGGCTTGCGGCACGACCTGGGGACGCTTCGCGGCCTCTTCGCGGCCGCCGGCATGGCCCATCTGTTGGCGCTGTCCGGCCTGCACGTGGGTGTGCTGGCGGCCGCCGTCGGCGCGCTGGCTCGGCCCTTGGGGCCGCGGCTGGGCGGCGCCGCCGTGGCGTCGCTGGTTGCGGGGTACGTCCTGCTGGTAGGTCCGGGCCCGAGCGTGGTCCGCGCCGCCAGCATGGTGGCGGCGGTGCTCCTGGCGCGCGCCCTCGACGTGCGCGCGCCGCCGTTGACCGCGTCGCTGGCCGTGGCCGCGTTGGCCTGCCTGCTGGCGGCACCGGCCTGGGTGGGCGACCTGGGGTTCCAGCTCTCCTTCCTGTCCGTGCTCGGCATCGCGGTGCTGGCAGGGCCGGCGCTGCGGAGCGCCAGCGAGGCGTCGACGGCAGCGCCCGCCTCCGGTGCGGGTGGAGGCGTTGCACACGCGTTGCGCACACGTCGGTTCGGACGCTGGCTGGTCGCGGGGCTGGTAGCCAGCGCAGCCGCGCAGGCAGGCAGCCTCAGCGTGGTGGCTGGCGCCTTCGGCAGCCTGCCTTTGCTGGCGCCCCTGGTCAACCTCGTGGCCCTGCCCGCGGCCTCGGCGTTGGTACCGCTGGGAGCGCTGGCTGGTTTGGCGGGGCTGGCGCATCCGGCGCTTGCGCACCTCGTCAACGCGTTCGCGGCTCCGCTCGCGGCGGGCCTGCTGGCTCTCGCTGACGCCGCCTCGCGCGTGCCGCCGCTCCCCTGGGGTGAGGTCGGTCCCGAGGGGCACGTGCTCTACGCGTGCGCGCTGCTGGCGCTGGCGCTGGCGCTACGAGGCCGTCTGCGGTGGCGCTCGGCCCTGCTGGTCCTGGCCTGCGCGGCGAGCGTCGCCTGGCTGCTCCCGGACGCCCGTGGGGTGCCTGAACTGATCGTCCTCGACGTCGGTCAGGGCGATGCGGTGGTGGTGCGGCTCGGTCGGGGAAGGGCGGTGCTGGTCGACGGCGGCGGGGTCACGTTCGGCGGCTTCGACAGCGGCGCGCGGGTGGTGGTGCCGGCGCTGCGCGCGCTGGGCGTGTGGCAACTGCCGTTGGTGGTGGCGACGCACGCCGACCTCGACCACATGGGGGGGCTGCCGGCGGTGCTCGAGGCGTTCGCCGTAGGCGAACTCTGGCTCGGTCACGCTGAGCCCGAAAGGCCCGTGTGGCAGCGACTCGAGGCCATCGTGCGGCGGCGCGGCGTGGCCGTGCGCGAGGTGCGGCGTGGCGAGGCGGTCGCCTTCGGCGACCTCCGCATCGACGTCCTGCACCCGACCCACCGACCGCACGGCGAGGGCAACGCGGACAGCGTCGCGCTGCTGCTGTGGTACCGGGGAGCACCCTGGGCGCTGCTGCTCGGGGACGTCCCGGCGCTCGTGGAGGCCGACCTGCCGGTTCCGCCGACGCCGGTCCTGATGGCGCCGCATCACGGCTCGGCCACCAGCACCAGCGCGGCGCTGCTGCGCGCCGCGGGTCCCGAGCTCGTGCTGATCTCGGTGGGGAGCAACCGGTACGGGCATCCGGCCGCGGAGGTGCTCGCGCGGCTCGAGGCCGCGCGCCTGCCGGTGCTCACCACGCACCACCACGGCGCGTTGCGGGTGCGGCCCGGTCGGGCCTGTGCCGAGGTTGAGATGTCGCGTCCTGGAGGCGGCGTGGCAGGCGCATGCTAGCCTGGCAGGGGTGTTCGAGCTGGTCAGGGTGATGTCGCAGCAGGGGCTGGTCCGCGTGGAGCTGGCGCAGTGGCGCGGGCGGCTCGTGGTGGTGAAGCGCCTGCTGGGCTTCTCGCCAGAGGCCACGCGTCGCCTTGAGCGCGAGGCCGAGGTGGTCAGCAAGCTCCATCACGAGAACGTGGTGCCACTCCTGGCGACGATCGATGGCGCCCTGGTGTACGCCTACGTGCCGGGCGTCAACCTGGCCGAGGTGCTGGCCGAGGGTCCGTTGCCGGTCACGCGCGCGCTCAAGGTGGTGCGCGACCTCTTGCGCGCGCTCGAGCACGCGCACGCCAGCGGCGTGATCCACTGCGACGTGAAGCCCTCGAACGTGCTCATCCGAGGCGAGCGCGCGCTGCTCACGGACTTCGGCTTCGCCAAGGATGTGGCGCTCACCGCCATCACCGGCGACCAACAGCTGCTCGGCACGCCCAACTACATGGCCCCGGAACAGTTCCAAGGGGTGCGGACCGACCATCGCTCGGATCTCTACGGCGTCGGCGCGCTGCTGTATCACGCCATCACCGGGGAGCCGCCGTACGGGTCCCAGGTCCTGCGCTTCCTGACGGGCGACGAACGCGTCGTGCTGGCGCCGCTGCCGAGCGAGGCGTCCTGGCTGCAGCCGTTCCTCGATCGCGCGTTGACACGCGACCCCGAGCGGCGCTTCGCGCACGCGACCGAGATGCTCCACACCCTCCTGGCCGTGCCCGCGAGCGCCTGAGGCGGGCGTGGTCCGCGTCTTCAGCGGTGACCCGTTCCTGGCTGCGCGCGCCTTCGCCGACGCGGTGCGGCAGACGTCAGCCGAGCTCGGGCTCGAGGTGGTGCGCCTGGGCGAGGCGCTCGACGAGGCAGAGCTACGCCACGCGCTCGCGCAAGGCGGCCTGTTCGGGCGGCCCTTGCTCGCGCTCGATCTCGACGCCGCCTTCGCCGGCGCGAGCGGCGCCACGGCCGAGCGGAACGTTCTGATCGCGCT
>PXAU01000350.1 GCA_003567075.1 Trueperaceae bacterium | reverse complement strand
TGAGCGAGGCCGAGATCGAGGCCCTGGTGCGCTGGCTGGCCGTGGACGTGGCCACCCCCCGCTGAGCGATGGGCGAGCGCCGACCCGAGGGTCCGCCCGACCCGTCCCGACGCGCGTTCTCCGTCTGGTTATGGCGGATCCCGGTCCTGGCGGCCCTGGCGGGGGCGGGCTTCGGCGCGCGCGAGGTCTGGCGCGTCCACTTCAGCAAGGCTGCACCGGCCGATCCGCCGCGCTTCGAAGCGCGAGAGCCGGTCAGCGTGGCGCCGCTGGAGCGGTTCGCCGCCCCGTGGGACGCCGAGGCGTTCGTGTTGGCTGGCCTCCCCTGCCTCGCGGTGCGGCTGCCGGTCGCCATCCCAGGCAGCCTGGTCATCGCGCCGGCGGACGCCGCCGCAGACGCCGCCGCGGATGACGACGCGACGGTGCTGGCCGGCTTCAGCCGCATCTGCACCCACCTGGGCTGCCTCGTCGACCTCAACCTCGATCCGGAGGCCATCGCCTTCGCCTTCAACCACCGTGGCGACGCTCCGCAACTGACCTGCGCCTGCCATTACAGCGTCTTCGATCCACGCCGCGCCGGGCGCGTGGTGAGCGGCCCCGCCGTCCAGCCCCTGCCGCGGGTGCGGTTGCGGCTCGTCCACCGCGACGGCGTCGCGATGATCGAGGCGGACGGCGCCGAGCCGCCGCCCTGAGCTGTGACGGCAGCGCATCGCCGAGTATCCTCGAACCGTCATGGGAGGAGACGTCATGAACCCACTGCGGCACGTATCGGCGCTCGGTCAATCCGTCTATCTCGACGAGCTCAGCCGCACCATGCTGCGCGATGGTGATCTGCAGCGCCTCATCCGTGACGACGGCCTCCACGGCGTCACTTCGAACCCCGCCATCTTCGCCAAGGCGATCGGCGGCAGCGACGCCTACGACGACGCCATCGCCGACCTCGCTGGCGAAGGCCGCTCGGTCGAAGCCATCTTCGAGACGCTGACCATCGAGGACATCCAGGACGCCGCCGACCTGTTCGCTGACCTCTACCGCACGAGCGACGGCCAGCACGGCTACGTGTCGCTGGAGGTCTCCCCGCACCTGGCCCACGACGAGCGCGCCACCGTCACGGAGGCGAAGCGGCTGTGGCGCGAGCTGGCAAGGCCGAACGTGTTCATCAAGGTGCCCGGCACGGCCGCCGGCCTGGGCGCGATCCGGCGCCTGACCGCCGAGGGCGTCAACCTGAACGTCACGCTGCTGTTCGGGCTGCCCCGCTACCAGGCGGTGGCCGAGGCGTACCTGGCCGGCCTCGAGGACCGACTGGCTGCAGCCGAGCCGCTCCACGGGCTCGCGTCGGTCGCGAGCTTCTTCCTCTCCCGCATCGACGTGGCCATCGACCCCGTGCTCGACGAACTGGCCGCGCGCGGGGGCGAGGTCGGCGAACGGGCGGCGGCGCTGCGCGGCCGCGCGGCGATCGCCTCGGCCAAGCGCGCGTTCGTGATCTACCACGAGCGCTTCGGCGGCGAGCGCTTCGCGGCCCTCGCTGCGCATGGGGCGCGCCCGCAATGGCTCCTGTGGGCGTCGACGGGGGTGAAGGACCCGCGTTACCCGGCCACCATGTACGTCGAGCCGCTCATCGGCGCCTCGACGATCACCACGTTGCCGCGCGAGACGCTCGACGCCTACCGCCGCGAGGGCGACCCGAAGCCGCGACTTGCCGACGACCTCGAGGCGGCGGCGCGCACGCTGCGCGAGCTCACCGACCTCGGGATCGACCTCGACGCGGTGACGCGGCGTCTGGAGGATGAGGGCGTGACGAAGTTCGTCCAACCCTTCGACGCGTTGCTTCAGACGATCGCGCGGGCTACGGACGCCCAGGCGGCGCGCTGACCGGCTCGACCTCGGTGCCGGCACCCGCGGCGCCAGCACCCGCGGCCGCCGCTTCACGGTAGCGGCGACGCATCAGCGCCGCGTAGCCGATCACGACGACGGCGACGAAGCCGTACCACTGGATGGCGTAGCCGAGGTGCGGGCCCAGCGTGACCTCGGGTGCGACGGGCGGCAACGGGAGCCGTCGATCGCCGGGCGGGCGAGGCTCGGCATCGAGCACCAGCCGTAGCGGCTGCAGCGGGTACGGCACCTGCTCGGCCAAGCGAACCGGATCGACGTACGCCACCTGCGTGAGGACCACGTCGGGCGGGTCGCGCGGCGCCAGCGCCGCCCACGCGCCGCTAGGCGGCCGGTCACCGGCGAACGCCAAGGCGTCGATCGTGACCTCCCCCGCCGGCGGCGGCGCAGCGTCGAGCGGCACCCGGTCGTACTGCTGCGGCACCCAGCCGCGCTCCACCAGCACCGCGCTGCCGTCGGCGAGCACCAGCGGCGTCACCACGTGGAAGCCGGGCGTCCCGTCACGCGACACGGGCCGGCGGAGCACCTCGTGCTCGGGATCGAAGTGGCCGGTCACGCGCACGCGCCGATACGCGAGCGGATCAGGATCACCCGCGTTCGCGCTCGCGCGCCGTTCGGCCTCCACCGCGGCGAGCGCGGTCTCGAGCCGGACTGGCGGCTCGGCCAAGCGCGCCTCGATGAGGGCGTTCTGCTCGACCCGCTGCTCGTGGCGGCGCAGCTGCCAGGCCCCGAAGTTGCTGAACGACACCACGACCGCGATCGCCAGGAGGTGGCCAGCGATCCAGGCAGGCGTCAGCAGGCTGCGCCAGGGCGTTCGGGGCGGCGACGCCACGTCAGACGAAGAGCACGCGGTCGAGCGCCATCGAAAGGAAGATCAGCGCCAGGTAGAGCATCGAGAACTTATAGACCGGCAGCGCCGTCGCGCGGTCGATGCTCCCGCCGCTGCGCACCAGCGCGAACAGCCGCAGCACCCGCAGCGCCAGCACGACGTTGAGCGCCAGCGCGGCCAGGAAGTACGCCAGGCTGAACGCCTGCAGCGCGAACGGGATCACCGTGAGCAGGATGGTGAGCGCGCCGTACATGACCATCTGCAGCACCGTCGCGCGCTCGCCGATCACCGCCGGCGCCATCGGCACGCCGACCGCTGCGTAGTCGTCCTTGATCATCAGCGCCAGCGCCCAGAAGTGCACCGGCGTCCACAGGAACACCAGCGCGAACAGCAGCCAGGCCAGCAGCGACAGCTCGCCCGTCACGGCCGCCCAACCCACCAGCGGCGGGATGGCGCCGGCAGCGCCACCGATGACGATGTTCTGCCAGGTGGTGCGCTTCAGCCAGATGGTGTAGATCACGACGTAGAAGGCGATGCCCGCCCACGACAGCAAGGCCGCCAACAGGTTGGATGCGGCCCAGATCACCACGAACGAGAGCACCGTGAGCACGCCCGCGAACACCAGCGCGTTGCGGATGGGCACGACGTCGGTGACGGTCGGCCGGGTGGCCGTGCGCCGCATGCGGCCGTCGATGTCGCGATCGTAGGCCATGTTGTACACGCCTGCTGCGCCGGCCGACATGTACCCGCCGACCAGCAGGCCCAAGAGCGGGATCAGGCCGGGGAAGCCCTCGGCCGCGATGAACATGGCACCGACGGTGGTCAGCAGGAGCAGGCTGATGACCTTGGGCTTGGTGAGCGCGAGGTAGTCGCGCCAGGTGGCCGCGCGCGCGGTCGCCGAGGCGGTCGCCATCTCAGACACGCTCCAATCGTCCGCCGGCAAGGGTCGCGACCGGTCGCCGCACGGGATCCGGCGCCCCGAGCATGA
The DNA here is from genome assembly GCA_003567075.1 of Trueperaceae bacterium. GTDB lineage: Bacteria > Deinococcota > Deinococci > Deinococcales > Trueperaceae > CSSed10-48. The sequence goes on along the minus strand of PXAU01000350.1, from coordinate 9,831 downwards.
CCACCGACAGGGCCGCCAACAGGCTGAAGGCCAGCACGGCCAGACCCAGATGCAGCATCTGCAGCACGATCGGCGCGAGGAGCGCCAGGTTCACCGTCCCCACGACGAGCTGCACGACGTACGTGCCGAGCAGCCATTGCCGCAGCCGCCGGCCCTCCTCGACAGGCTTCAACCAACGCGCGGCGCCAAGCGCCAGGAACAGGTACACCCCGACGGCGATGGCGATGAGCGGGTGCAGGATGCGCAAGCGGATGAGGGGATGGGACGCGGGATCGAAGTCCGCGGCGATACCCTCGGCCAGGGACTCCGACGGGAACATGGTGTTCCCCATCGCCGCGATCCCACCGCTGAACATGAGCACCTGCATGCCGATGAGGCCGACCAACAGCACCGTGAGCAGCGGTCCCTGCTGCGCGAGCCGCAGCGGGTACGCCGGCCGGTCGCGCCGCGCGTACACGACGGTCGCCGCCAGCGTCCCCATGAGGAACAGCGAGTTGACCAGGTGGGTCGCCACCATCAGGCCGCGGGCGGTCGACTGGTTGTCGCCGGTCAGGCCCCACAGCACGGTGAGCGCGCCGAGGCCTGCCTCGATCAGCAGGAAGATGAATGCTGCCAGGCCGAACACGTACGCACCCCGGTTACCCGAGCGCTCGCGGTAGACCCGCCGCAGCAGCCAGGCGCCGAGGAACAGCACCACCAACGACAGCAGCCGGTGCCCGAACTCGATCGCGGTGTGCACGTCGCCCGAGAGTGGCACGAGTTCACCGTTGCATGTCGGCCAATGCGAGCCGCAGCCCGCACCGGAGCCCGTAGCGCGCACGAAAGCGCCTTGGATGATCACCACGACGTTCGCCCACAAGGTCACCCACGCCAGCGTCGGCGTCGTCGCCCAAGCGGGCCGGTAGGATCTCGGCTCGTTCTTGTCCATGCATGTCCTCGTCGGCGTCCCCGGCGACGCATGGCGCGCACGCTCGAACGTGGCGCCGCGGGCATCGTACACGGGTCGGACACCCACCTGGGTGATGTCGCACCCAGAACGGGACGATCGTCCCGGGCTGCACCCGACGGCACACGCCCTTCTCACCGTCAAGCGACATCGTGGGAACGATGCGCCCTCGGGTCACCCCTCGCCTCGGCCACCACCAGGCCAAGCGGGACGAGGTAATCCGGCCCGGCGAGCACGCGCCCGACGCGCTGCTACGATCGCGCGACGTTTCGCTCTCGGAGGCTACGTTGAACACCATCCAACCCCGCCGCTTGCCGGCCCAACGGGCCCTGGTGGGCACGCTGGCCGTGCTCGCTCTCGCGCTCGCGTTCGCCTGGACCAGTCCACCGGCCCACGCCCAGAACGGCGCCGTGGCCGACGCCGCCAGGCTGGTCCGCGACGGCAACCTGTACTTCAGCCAAGGCGACTGCGCGCTGGCGCAGTACTTCTTCCAGGAGGCCTTGAAGCGCGACGAGGACAACCCCGAAGCGTTGGTCGGCAAGGGCCGTGCGCTGGCCTGCCAGAACGCCTTCGCTGCCGCGATCGAAGCCTTCCGGCAAACGATCGATGTGCACCCGTCGCACGTGCCGGCGTACGTGCATCTGGCGCTCACCTACCAGGAGCAGTTCCTGTTCGACCCTGCCGGTCACGGTGGACGGCTCGCCGACGCGCTCGACGTGCTGCAGCGCGCGGAGCGCGTGGCCGGCGACGACGCCTCGGTCCAGAACACGAAGGGCATCGTGCTGTACCAGGCCGGCGACCTCGTGGCGGCGCAGCGGGCGCTGGAACGCGCCGTCGAGCTCGCCAGCGCGGGTACGCTGAGCGAGCGCGAACGCTCGACCATCCAGGTCAACCTAGGCCGCACCTACCGCGACCTGGAGCAGCTCGAGCTGGCTCAGCAGGCCTTCCGACGCGCGGTCGTGCTCGACCCGAACAACGCCAGCGCCCGCAACAACCTGGGCAACGTCATGTATCGCCTGGGCGACTGCAGCGGCGCCGAGTACGAGTTGTCGCAGGCCGTCGCTCTGGCGCCGAACTCGCTCTCGGCGGTGTCGCAGCTGGCGATCGCGTTGTTCGAGTGCGGCGACGTGGAGGGTTCGATCCCTCGCTTCGAGCGAGCCCTGCAACTCGACGGTGCGGTGTTCACGCCGCCGCTGTTCACCTACCTGGCGCGCGCATACCTGCAGCAGGGCCGCCTGGACGACGCGGTGCGCCGGGCCCAGCAGGGCGCGCTGTTGCCGCCCGAATCGGCCGAGGCGCACTACTACTTGGGCCGTGCGTACGAGGCCCGCGGTACCACCGGGGACCTCGAGAACGCTCGTCGGGCCTTCGAGCGAGCCCTCGAACTGGAGCCGGGCTTCTCGGCTGCACGCACGGCGCTCGACGCGCTGCGCTGAGCGCGCCCACGTGACCGGCCCGAACCTGGGCCGCCCAGCGAGCGCCCGGTCGCCGGCTCCGCCCGGCCGAGGGAGGGCGTTGGCCTCATCGTCACGCGCGCTGGCCGTACGGCCGGCGCGCGTGGTACATTCTGCAAGGTCTTGCCGGCGGCAGTGGGACGTCCGCTGGCAGGTGACGCCAGATCCGAGCGGCACCGTCCCGGGCATCAACCGGGAGGCCGCTGAGACTCCCTCAACGTCCCGCCACTGGAGGACCACCGTGTCGTACCTGGGTATGAAGCAGTTGCTCGAGGCCGGCGTGCACTTCGGGCACGAGACAAAGCGCTGGAACCCGAAGATGAAGCGCTACATCTTCGCCGAGCGCAACGGCATCTTCATCATCGACCTGCAGAAGACGCTGGTCGAGTCCGAGAGGGCCTTCAACTTCCTGCGCGACCTCGCCGGCCGCGGCAGCACCATCTTGTTCGTGGGCACCAAGAAGCAGGCCCAGGAGATCCTCGCCGCCGAAGCCAAACGTTGCGGGATGCCCTTCATCAACGAGCGCTGGCTTGGCGGGCTGCTCACCAACTTCCGCACCATCCGAACCCGCGTCGATCGCCTCAAGGACCTCGAGAAGAGCTTCGAGGACGAGTCGATCCTGCGGTACAGCAAGAAGGAACAGATCGACCTGGGCAAGGAGTTGCACCGGCTGCAGCGCTACCTGGGTGGCATCCGCGACATGACGCGGCTCCCGGACGCGCTCTTCATCATCGACCCGACGAAGGAGGCGATCGCCGTCAAGGAGGCCAACAAGCTGGGCATCCCAGCGGTCGCGCTGGCCGATACCGACTCCGATCCGGACGTCCTCGACTTCATCGTCCCCGGGAACGACGACGCCATCCGCTCCATCCAGCTCGTGACGGCCACCCTGGCCGACGTGATTGTGGAGGTGCGCGGCGGCGCCAGCGTCGCCGCCGAGGCCGAGGCGGAGCCCGTACCCGCACCCGTCACGCCCATGAAGCCGATCCCGGAGTCAGCGGCCGAACGCGCTGTGCGCGCGGCCGTCATCGATGGCGGCAGCGCGAACCAACCCGCCGCCACCGTCGCGCCGGCCGACGTTCCACCGCCACCGCCGGCGCCCGCACCGAGCGGCAGTGGGGAACCCGCCGTCGACGTCGACGAGGAACAGGCGACCGCGGTCGCCGAGCAGGCCGATGCGGCCAACGAACGACCGGACCGCGACGAGCCGAGCGGCGAGGCACCGAGCGGCGAGGCACCGAGCGGCGAGGCACCGAGCGGCGAGGCACCGAGCGGCGAGGCCAGCGCGGACGTCGACGACACCAGCAAGCAGTGACGCCTGAAGCGGCACGGAGGAGCAACGACGGATGAGCACCACCACCGAGCAGATCAAGAAGCTCCGGGCCATGACCGGCGCGGGCATGATGGACGTCAAGAAGGCGCTCGAAGAGGCCGGCTTCGACCTGGATGCGGCGGCAGCGCTGCTGCGCGAGCGTGGCATCGCCAAGGCCGCCAAGAAGGCCGACCGGAGCGCGCGCGAGGGGCTGATCGGCAGCTACGTGCACCACAACGGTCGCGTCGCGGTCCTGATCGAACTCAACTGCGAGACAGACTTCGTGGCCCGCAACGAGAACTTCCGCGAGCTGGCCAAGAACCTGGCGCTGCACATCGCCATGGCCAACCCGCTCTACACCCGGCGCGACGAGGTGCCGCAGGAGGTCGTGGAGGACGAGAAGCGGGCCCTGCGCGCCCAGGCGTTGGAGGAGGGCAAGCCCGAGGCCATCGTCGAGAAGATGGTCGAGGGCCGGATCGGCAAGTACTACGCCGAGGTCTGCCTCTTGGAGCAGCCCTACATCAAGGACGACAAGCAGACCGTGGAGCAGCTCCTGACCGAGGCCGTGGCCACGATCGGCGAGAACATCCAGGTGGGTCGCTTCAGCCGCATCGCGATCGGCGAGTAGGGCCTCGTGCAACGCGTCCTGCTGAAGCTCTCCGGCGAGTTCCTGGCAGGCCGCAGCGGCTTCGGCGTCGCCCCCGAAGCGACCGACGCGCTCGCCACCGAGATCCGCGCGGCGCACGCCAGCGGCACCGAACTAGCGCTCGTCGTTGGCGGTGGGAACTTCTGGCGCGGCGCCACGAGCGGCCGCGACATGGACCCAGCCACCGCCGACTACGTCGGCATGCTGGGCACCGTCATGAACGCGATCGCTCTCCAGGACGCGCTCGAGCGGCAGGGCGTGAGCACGCGCGTGCAGACCGCGCTACCCATCCAGGCGGTGGCGGAGCCCTACATCCGTCGGCGGGCCCTGCGGCACCTAGAGAAGGGCCGCGTCGTCATCTTCGCCGGCGGCACCGGCAATCCCTTCTTCACCACCGACACCGCGGCCGCGCTGCGGGCGCTCGAAATCGACGCCGACGCGGTGTTGATGGCCAAGAACGCGGTGTCGGGCGTGTACGACGACGACCCCAGGAAGAACTCGGGCGCGCGTCAGTACGCCGAGCTGTCGTACCTGGACGTGCTGAACCAGGACCTGAAGGTGATGGACGCCACCGCCATCAGCCTGTGCATGGGTCGCGGCATGCCGATGGTGGTGTTCGACATCTTCACCAGCGGCAACCTCACGCGCCTGCTGGCCGGTGAGCACGTCGGCACCCGCATCGCCACGGACGCGCGCTCGCGCTTCGCGGATTGAACCAGGGCGTGCGCATTCGCCGGGCAACTGAGGGCAGCGGCGCTGTGATCGGTGTACCCGGCGCCATGCGACGCGACGAGGCCGAGGGCGCCGCGTTGCGACGGGCACGGTAGACTGCGGCACGCACATGCCGCCGCATCGTGCGGCCCCAGGAGGACAGCGATGAAGACCGTGCTGAAGGAGACGCGCGAGCGGATGAACAAGACGCTCGAGGCGTTCGAGAACAACATCAGCGTGGTGCGCACCGGGCGCGCCAACCCGGCTATCCTGAACCGGGTCTACGTCGACTACTACGGGGCCTCGACACCGCTCAACCAGCTCGCCACCGTCGCCAGCCCCGATCCGCGCACGCTGGTAATCTCGCCCTTCGACAAGTCGGCCATCAACGCGATCGACAAGGCCATCCGCGAGAGCGATTTGGGCTTCAACCCGAGCAACCAGGGCGACACCATCTTCATCTCGGTGCCGGCGCTCAACGACGAACGCCGGCGCGACCTGGTCAGACAGGTCAAGCACATGGCCGAGGAGGCCCGCGTCGGGATCCGCAACGTGAGGCGCGATGCGAACGACCAGCTGAAGTCGTTGCACAAGGACGCCGAGCTCTCCGAGGACCAGTTCCACCAGGGCGAGGACGAGGTCCAGAAGCTGACCGACGAGTTCGTCGCCTTGATCGAGCAGCGGCTGAAGACCAAAGAAGACGACATCATGGCCGTCTAGGGACGCGCCCGGCCCCGTGTCCCTGACCCGCATCGTCTCCGCGTTCCTGGCCTTCCTGTTGACGCTGGTGGTGCTGTGGGCAGGGTTGCCGCTGATCGGTCCCGCGTACCTGGTCCTGACGTTCATCGCGGTGTCCGAGTACACCGCGATGATGCGCCTGCGCGGCATCCCCATCCGCCGCCGCAGCCTCTGGATCGCCACGGCACTCACGCTGCCGGCGTCGCTGCCACCCAGCCATCCCTGGATGGCTCCGTTCGGCGACGTTCCCTGGCGCGAACTGCTGCTGCTCGGCTTCGTGGTCAGCATGCTGGTGCTCGAGGTGATCGCCTCGAACCGGCACTCGCTGCACGCGCTGGCCTTCAGCGTGCTCGGCTACGTCTGGATCAGCTGGCTCTTCGGGTTGGTGATCACCTTGCGCTACACACCCGACGGCGTGATCGGGTTGTGGTACCTGACGCTGCCGATCCTGGCGATCATCGCCACCGACGTGGGCGGCTACGTGATCGGCACGCTCTTCGGCAAGCGACCGCTGGCGCCGCGCATCAGCCCCAACAAGACGATCGAGGGCGCGGTCGGTGGCTTCGCGCTGGCGGCGGTGGTCGTGTTCGCGACGCTGGCCCTGATGCCGCTGTGGACCGGGTTCCGCTTCTCACTCCTGCACGTGCTGGTGTTCTGCGTGGTGGTCCCGCTCGCGGCGTTGCTCGGTGACCTGTTCGAGTCGTTGGTGAAGCGCTGGGTGGGCGTGAAGGACGCGGGCGTCTTCCTTCCGGGGCACGGGGGCGTCCTGGACAGGCTCGACAGCATGTTGGTGGCGATCCCGGTCACGTACTTCCTGCTTACGCTCATCCTGTACCGCGGCTGAGCCGTCGGTGGGTTTGGTGGCACGTGGTGGTGTTCGGTGGACCGCACCGCCACGCCCCCCGCCGGCACGCGACGAATGCTAGCCTCGGTGGCGCGCGCCGCGTTGCCGGCGGCGCGCCAGGGAGGAGCCCGAACAGCGTGTCCGAGTCCCGCACCCGCTCCCGCGTCCCCGCCGAGACCGACCGGATCGTGCCGCCGAACTTCGTCACCGACGTCATCGACGCCGACCTGACCAGTGGCCGCGTGCATCAGGTGGTCACGCGCTTCCCGCCCGAACCGAACGGCTACCTGCACATCGGCCACGCCAAGGCCATCTGCCTCGACTTCGGGCTCGCGCGCGATTACGGTGGCCGCGTCCACCTGCGCATGGACGACACCAACCCCACCACCGAGGATCCCGAGTACGTGCAGGCGATCCAGGACGACATCGCCTGGCTCGGCTTCGAGTGGGACGAACTGCGCTACGCCAGCGACTACTTCGAGGCGCTCTATCAGCTCGCCCTCCAGCTCGTGGAGCGGGGCCTGGCCTACGTCGACTCGCAGAGCGAGGACGCCATCCGTGAGACCCGCGGTACCCTCACCCGGCCAGGGATCGCGAGTCCGTACCGGGAGCGCAGCGTGCCTGAGAACCTCGACCTCTTCCGGCGCATGCGCGCCGGCGAGTTCGCCGACGGAGCCCACGTGCTGCGCGCCAAGATCGACATGGCCTCGCGTACGATCGTGCTGCGCGACCCGGTGCTCTACCGCATCAAGCACGCCCACCACTACCGCAGCGGCAGCAGCTGGCCCATCTACCCCCTGTACGACTTCGCGCACCCGCTCTCGGACGCGCTCGAAGGCATCACCCACTCGCTCTGCTCGCTCGAGTTCGAGAACAACCGCGCGATCTACGACTGGCTCGTGGCGCACCTCTTCCCAGAGCCGCGCCCGCGACAGTACGAGTTCGCGCGGCTGGACATCACGCACACCGTGCTGAGCAAGCGCAAGCTGATCGCGCTCGTGCGGGGCGGGTTCGTCGCGGGGTGGGACGACCCGCGCATGCCCACCATCGCCGGTCAGCGACGGCGGGGGGTGCCGCCGGCGGCGATCCGCGCCTTCGCGACCCGCGTCGGCGTCACCCGAAGCCCCTCGCGCAGCGAGGTAGCACTGCTCGACGAGAGCATCCGCGACGCCCTCAACCCGGTCGCGCCGCGCGTGATGGCGGTCACGGACCCGGTGCCGCTGGAGCTGCAGGGCCTGCCGCCGGAGCTGTTCGAGGTGGCGGCGCCGCGCTTCCCCGACCAGCCGGACTCGCCTACGCGGCAGGTGCCGATCTCGGCGCGGTTGCTGATCGAGCGCGACGACGTTGCGTTGGAGCCACCAGCGGGCTTCAAGCGCCTGGCGCCGGGCCGCGCGGTGCGGCTGCGTCACGCCTTCGTGGCCCGTTGCGATGCGGTCGAGCTGGACGAGGAAGGGGCGGTACGCGCGGTGCGAGCCAGCGTGGTGCCGGACTCCCTCGGCGCCACGCCGGAAGGCGTGCGCGTCTGGTCGGCCATCCACTGGGTCGACGCCGAGGCCGGCGCGGAGGCCGAGTTCAGGCTCTACGACCACCTCTTCGACAGCGACGACCCCGACGCCGGCGACGTCCCCTTCACGGAGCACGTGGCGCCGGACTCGTTGGTGGTCCGTCTCGGCACGGTCGAACCGAGCGTGCTGAAGGACGCGCCCGACACCCGCTACCAGTTCGAGCGCCTGGGGTACTTCTGGCGCGACCCCGACGACGGCCGCGCCGACCGGCTCGTGTTCACCCGGATCGTACCGCTCAAGGACGGCTGGTCGAAGCAGCGCCGGGCCGCATCGCCGGCCGGCCCGAGGCCGTCCGAGCAGGCCAGCGACGTCGACGCCGGGACACCCGGCCCCGCGACGACCAGCCCCGCGGCGAGCAGCCGCGCGGCGAGCAGCGTGGCGCCCGCGCAGGACGACGGCGATCCCATCGCCCGACTGGAAGGGAGCGCGCGCCAGCAGGCCGAACGGTTGCGCGACCAGCACGGGCTCGAGCCCGCGGCGGCAGCCCTGATCGGCGCCAGCCGCGAGTTCCAGCAGCTGTTCGAGCAGGGGCTCGCCGCCGGCGCGCCCGGTAGCGACCTCGCCGCCTGGATCGCCAACGACGTCCAGCGCTTGCGCAAGCTCCACGGCAGCGTGCCGAGCGGGCTCGACGGCGCGGCGCTGGCGAGTCTGCTGACGTTGGTACGCGAACGCCGCGTGAGCGTGCGCTCGGCCCGCGAGGTCCTCGACGAGGTCGCGCGTAGCGGTCGCCATCCCGAGACGGTGGTCGCCGAGCGCGGCCTGGCGCTGCAGGCCGATCCGGCGGCGCTGTCGGCGTTTGTGCGCGACGCGCTGTCGCAGCACCCGGACGAGGTTGCGAGCTACCGGGCCGGCAAGCGCGGCCTCTTGGGCTTCTTCGTGGGCCAGGTGATGCGCGCCTCGGGCGGGCAGGCCGACCCGGCGGCGGTGCGCGCCGCGCTCACCGAAGCGCTCGAGGTGCCGCAGGACGGGTAGCCGGCGTGACCGCCGCAGACGCGTCTCAGTCGCGCCGCACGAAGTCGGCCAGGTCGCTGCTCACGGCCGAGAGCGACGGCTCGTGCACGTACATCATGTGACCGGCCGGGTGCACGCGGTGCGCCACGTTCGCCCGCAGGGCGGGGTCGAGCGCCATGTGCGCCAGCGTGTGCTCGGTCGCCCAGTAGGGCGTGGCCAGGTCGTAGTAGCCGCTGGCCACGTGGACGCGCAGGCCCGGGTTGGCGTGCATGGCCGAGCGCAGCTTCTCGGCCACGTTCACGAAGCGGTTCTCAAAGCCCTCGAAACGCCAGGTCGCGTAGAGGCTGGTGAGCACCTCGTAGGGCAGGTCGGAGGCGTACCCGAGCTCGCGACGCACGTAGTCGTTGAAGGTGGCGCCGTACGGCCCGAGGATGGCCGTGTAGGAAGGGTCAACATCGGGCGTCGCACCCACGCCGTCGCGATCGCGACCGGTGTAGCGCGCGTCCAGGCGGCCCACGCTCAGGCCGCGCTCGCGCAGCAGTTCCTTGCAGAAGCGCATGATCTCGACGCGCAGGTGCGAGCGCCGCAGCCAGGCCTCGTCGAGTCCCGTGTACCGGGCCAGGCGCGCTGCCACCTCGTCCTCCAGGCCGGCCTCGGCGCGGTC
>PXAU01000003.1 GCA_003567075.1 Trueperaceae bacterium | reverse complement strand
GCCGACGTCGACGGGCCGCATCAACTCGAGTCGTCCGCGCGGCAGGGCCTGCCGCTCACGCCGCTCCGGAGCGACGCGTGAGGCGCCCAGAGCAGCTGCGCGCACGCGCCTTGCTGGGGGTGCTGGTGGCGCTCGCCGTTGCGCTGGCAGCGGCGTACCTCGTACACGTTGCGTTGGGGCGGCAGGGACTGCTCGGCTTCCGGGTGGCGAACCTCGCTGGTCTGGTCGAGGGCGCTGCGTTCGTGCTCGTGTTCGTCAGCGCCATGCGAGCGCTGCGGGCGCTGCTGCGTTTGCCCTCCTCGACGCTGTTGTCGTTCGGGCTGGCGGTGCCGCCGGCGGCCGTCGTCGCGGCTCGACCCGTCCCGTCGGTGGATGCGAGCGCGCTGGTGCAGACCATGGCCGAGCACCGGCAGGTGGTGGTCGAGGAAGAGGGCGTGCCGGTCGGCATCGCCGGCATCGTGCCCGATCGCCTGTTGGCCTGGGACGAGGTGGTGAAGGTCGACGGGCGCGTGGCGCTCACCGAGCTGCGGCCGGTGCTGGCCAGCGAGCCGCTCGTGGCCGTCCTGGACGGCGAGCGTGTCGCAGGGATCGTGACGCAGGACAGCTACCTGTCGGTGTCGTGGGGGCGCGGCGCCTGAGCCGGGGCGGCGGGGCCGGGGCGGCTGAGGTCCGCCGGAGCTGGCGCGGCGCTGCCGCTCACCCGCCGGTGCGCGAGGCGTCACGCGGCCGCGAGGGCGCGTCAGCCAGGGGCAGGTAGGGCGCGGCGTCGACCGCGAACGCCACGCTCTGGTCGGGTACGCCCTCGCGCCGCAGCCGCTCGACTGCCGCCAGTGCGATCATGGCGCCGTTGTCGGTGGCGAGGTCGAGGCGCGGCACGAACGTCCGTAGGTCGGCTGCCGCCAGCGCGCCGCGGAGGCTGCGGTTGGCGGCGACGCCGCCGGCCACCACCAGCGTGTCGCGCCCGAAGGTGGTGGCCGCGCGCGCAGCCACGTCCACCAGGCTGCCGACCACCCGCGCCTGGAAGGCGGCGGCCACGTCGGCGGGCGGCAGCTCGGGCCGTCGCTCCAACAGCACCGCGACGGCCGTCTTGAGGCCGCTGAAGCTGAAGTCGAAGCACGCCTGGCGCGCCATCGGTCGCGGTAACGGCACGGCGTCGGGGTCGCCGCGCTCCGCGAGCGCCGCCAGCGCCGGTCCGCCCGGGTAGGGCAGACCCAGCAGCCGCGCGACCTTGTCGAAGGCCTCACCGGCGGCGTCGTCGCGACTGCCGCCCACGTGCACGTAGCGGCCCGCTTCGGGCACGTCGAACAGCACCGTATGGCCGCCCGAGGCGATCAGGCACAGGTACGGCGGCTCGGGCGGCGGCGCACCGTCCTCCCGCTCGGCCAGGCAGGCGGCCACGTGCCCCTCGAGGTGATGCACCGGCACGAACGGCAGCGCGCTGCCCCAGGCCAGCGCCTTCGCGTAACTGAGTCCCACCAGCAGCGCACCCGCCAGGCCGGGTCCTCGGGTGGCCGCGACAGCGTCGAGCTCGCGCCGATCGACGCTGGCCCGCCGCAGCGCTTCGGCGACGACGTGGTCGACGGCGCTGAGGTGCTCGCGGCTGGCGGTCTCCGGCAGCACCCCGCCGAGCGGTGCGTGCAGGGCCGCTTGCGAGGCCACCACGTTGGCCAGCACGGAGCGACCGCGCGCCACCCCGACCCCGGTGTCGTCGCACGATGTGTCGATACCCAGCACCAGCACGGCCGCAGCCTACCAGCGGCCGCTGGCGCGTCGTGCCGGCCGGTAGACTCGCAGCGTGAGCTCGAGTTGGGACCCTGACGCCGTCCTGGCGGCGCACGCCGCGCTGGTGCCGGTGGCCTGGCGCGTGGGCAGTGCCGAGGTGCCGCTCGCAAGCGCGGTCGGGCTGCGCGGGTACCCGGGCCTCGACCCGGCGCTGCCGGCGCTGGGCGAGGCCCTGGCGCGGTCGCGCGTGGCGCCGCCCCAGCGCCCCTTCGTCGACGCCACGGGCGGCGTTGGGGCGCTCATCGCCCTCGCGCGTGCGCTGGGCGGCCCGCCGGGGAGGCTGCTGGTGGCCTCGGCGGCGGCGCAGCGCGCTGCGCTCGGCGCGGGCGTCGAGCCCTCGGCGCTGGAGCCGGGGTTCCCGTGGGACCTTCCGCCGGGCAGCGTCGAGGAGGCCTGGTGGCGGCCGGCCAGCGAGCGCGGTTGGTCCCGGGTGCGGGCCGAACTCGACGGCTGGGCCCGGGCGCTGCAACCCGGCGGTCGGTTGGTGGCCGTGTGGCACAAGGACGAGGGCGGCAAGCGCGCCGAGCGGATGGCCGCCGAGCGCTTCGAGGCGCTGCAGGTGGTGACGCGGGCGGCGGGTTGGCGCGTGGTGGAGCTGACGCGGCCGCGCCCGGACGTTCCGGTGCCGGACCCCTGGTGCCACTGGCGTGGCCCCGACGGACCGATGCAGACGCTCGCCGGGACGTTCGCCGCCGAACGCGTCGACGCCGGCACCGCGGCGCTGCTGACGGCGTTGGAGCGCGACGCCCTGCGCGGTGCGCGGGTGCTCGATCTGGGCTGTGGCAGCGGCCTGCTGTCGCTGCACGCGCTGCGGGCGGGGGCGGCCTGCGTGTGGGCGTTGGACGACGACCTGGCGGCGGTTCGCAGCAGCGAGGCGGTCGTATCGGGAGCACCCGGCGCCGTCGTGCGCTGGTCCGATCTGACCCTCGACGTGCCCGAGGTCCGCGCTGTCGACGTTGTGCTCACCAACCCGCCCTTCCACGTGGGTCGGCGGGTCGTGGGGGCGCTCTCGGAGGGCTTCGTCGCCGCCGCCGCCACGGCCTTGCGGCCGCAGGGGCGCTTATGGTTGGTCGCCAACGCGGCGCTCCCGTTCGAGCGGCTGCTGGCGTCGTGGCACGACCTTCGGGACGTGACCCCGGCGAAGCTGCCGGGGTACCGCGTGCTCACGGCCTCGCGGCCGTGACGCTCGTGCGTGTCGCTCTTCCGTGTCGCTGTTCTGTGCCGCTACTCCGCGTCGCGCGCGAGCTCGTAGCCGTCGCCAGCGCGTAGCTCGAGCACCCGTCCACCGTCGCCGGCGAACTGCGCGAGCACCGCGCGGCAGGCGTCGCGCGCCGACTCGGGCACGATCGCCGCCAGGGCGGGGCCGCCGCCGGAGAGGTAGGCCGCATGGGCGCCGGCCGCCAGCAGCGCCGTGCGCGCCGCACGCAAGCCCGGTACCAACGGCTCGCGGTAGGGCTCGTGCAGGACGTCGAGCGAGGCCGTACGGAGCAGCCGCGGCTCGTCGCGCGCCACCGCCAAGGCCCACAGCGCCGCTCGGGAGGCCGTGAGGACGGCGTCGCGACGGCTCACCTGGTCCGGCAGGACGGCGCGGGCCCGCTCGGTCGGCAGCTCGAAGGCCGGCACCCCGAACAGCAGCCGCCAACTCGGTGGCACGGCCAGGACGGCGGTGTCGTACCCACGCGCGTCGCCGCGTTCGGCCGCCACCGTGAGCCCGCCGTAGACGGCCGGTGCGACGTTGTCGGGGTGTCCCTCGATGGTCGCCGTGAGCGCGAACACGCCGTCGCGACCGAGCACGCCGCCCATGGTCGCGTCGGCGGCCGCGGCGCCGGCGACCAGCGCGGCTGAACTCGATCCGAGCCCGCGCGCCAACGGAATCGGGTTACGCACGCTGAAGGCGACGCTCGGTGCGGGCTGGCCGGCTGCTTCGAAGGCGGCGCGGAACCCCTGGTGCAGGAGGTTGTCTGCGTCGTTCGGCACCGCGCCGTCGCCCTCGTAGTGGAGCGCGTCGGGTTCGCCCAGGCGCGCCTCGACCCGGAGGGGCAGGTCGAGCGCCAGGCCCAGGCAGTCGAAGCCGGGCCCGAGGTTGGCGCTCGTGGCCGGCACGCGCAGGCGGATCACGGCCGGCAGCCTAGCACGGGCCCCGGCGCGGCTGCCGCGGTTGCGTCGGCCTCAACCGTGGCGCGATCGTGCCGCCGGGAGCGCCTCGGCCACGTCGCTGGCGATCACGCCCGGCCCGCCCTCGGCGGCGAGCGCCCCGGCCAGGCCATGCAGATGCACCGCGGCGGCGCTGGCCGCCCAGGCATCAGGAGGCTCGGAGCCCTCCCCGCTGGCGGCCGACGCGCGCATCTCGGCGGCGGCCAAGAAAGCGGCGATCACGCCTGCCAGGACGTCGCCGCTGCCGCCGGTGGCCAGGGCCGGGGTGCCGGTGGTGCTGATGGTCCAGCGCCCGTTGGCGTCGGCGATGACGGTGCCGGCGCCCTTGAGCACGCACACGGCGTTCCAGTCGCGAGCGAGGTGCAGCGCGGCGGCGATGGGGTCGCTGCTCGCCTCGGGGACGGCGGCGTCGTGGCCGGCGTCCGCCGCGCTGTCGTCGAGCTGATGTTCGGGCGCCTGTTGGGCTTTGGGCGCCTGCAGCAAGCGCTGCGCCTCGCCCGCGTGCGGCGTGAGCACGGCCCGGCCGTGCTCGTCCGGCGCGCGCGCACGCACGGCGTCGCGGACGGACGGCTGCAGCGCACCGGCGTCCAGGACCAGCGGGCCGGCCAGGGTGGCCACGATGCTCGCGACCTCCGCGGCCTCCGCCTCGAGGCCGGGCCCGACCACGGCCGCGCCCGCGCGGCGCGCGCCTGCCCCGCCGCCGACGAGGCGCGCCACGCAGGCGTGCAGCGCTTCGTCCTGCTGCGGCGGCTCCCACACCACCTCGGGCCAGGCCGCCGGTGCGCGCGCGGGCGCCACCAGCGTGACTAGGCCGGCGCCGGCACGATAGGCGCCGCGGGCGCTCAGCTCGGGGGCGCCGGCGTAGCGGCGCGAACCGCCCACCACGATCACGGTGCCGACGCTGTACTTGTGGGCCTCGTCGGCGCGCCGCGGCGCGTGGGCGCGCAGCCAGTCGTGGTCGACGGCGTGCGCGTCGGCGTGCTCGTCCAGGATGGCGTCGGGGATGCCGATGTCGGCCACCGTCCAGTCGCCGAAGGCGGTGCGGGAAGGTGCCAGCAGGGAGGCCGGCACCGCGCCCGCGAGCTGCACGGTGCGCTCGGCCATGACGCACGGGCCGGGCGGCTGGGCTCGGTCGGCGTCGATGCCGCTCGGGACGTCGACCGCGAGCACCGGCCGGCCGCTGGCGGCGATGGTCTCGACCCACGCGGCGGCGGGGCCGTGGAGCGCGCTGGTGAGACCGGTACCGAAGAGCGCGTCGATCACCAGGTCGTGCGCCTCGAGCGGGAGTGCCGCGGGAGGCTCGTCCGTGGCCTGCGGCCACCAGGTCAGCGCCGCGCCGCAGGCGAGCAGCCGTTCGCGTGCCCAGGCGGCGTCGCCCTTGGCGGCGCCCGGGCGCAGTTCGGCGACCGTCACCTCGAGCCCGGCCGCGGCCAGGGCTTGGGCGGCGACGAAGCCGTCGCCGCCGTTGTTCCCAGGGCCGCACGCGACCAGGACGCGCGTCGCTCGCGGCCAGCCCGCGAGTGCGGCGGCCGCGACCGCTTCGCCGGCGCGCCGCATCAGCTCGGTCGTGGCCACGCCCGCGGCGGCGGCCGCGGCGTCCGCCGCGCGTAGGCTGGCGGCTCGGAACAGGCGCATGGTGCTCCCCTCGTTCAGCTCGCCAGGATCGCGTCGATGCGCTCCAAGCTGGCGGCGTCGAGGTCGACCTCGGCCGCGGCCAGGTTGTCGACCAGTTGCTCCACCTTGGTCGCGCCAGTGATCACGCTGGCGACGTTGCTCTGGTGCAACGTCCAGGCCAACGCGAGCTGCGCACGGCTGATGCCCAGATCGTCCGCGACGGCCTTGAGCGACTTGACCCGGGCCACGTTGGCATCGTTGAAGAACTTCTTGCGGAAATGCTCGCTGGCGGCGAAACGGCTGCCCTCGGGGAGGCCGTCGTCGTACTTCCCGGTGAGCATGCCCATCGCCAGCGGGCTCCACACCACCAGCCCGATGCCCTTCGGTTCGGTGACGGGGAGGATCTCGCCCTCGACCCGCTCGCGCTGGAGCATCGAGTACTCGGGTTGCTCGGTGACGGGCGCGACCAGCCCGTTCGCCTGGGCGTAGGTGTGGGCCTCGGCGATCTGCGTGGCGCTCCACTCGCTCGTGCCCCAGTAATGGGCGCGGCCCGAGCGCACGACGTCGCTGAACGCTTCGACGATCTCCTCCATGGGCGTCTCCACGTCGTAGCGGTGGGCGAAGTAGATGTCGACGTAGTCGCTGCGCATCCGCTCGAGCGACATGTCGATCGACTCGAGCACGTGCTTACGCGACAGCCCCCGGTCGTTGACGTTGTCCGACATCGGCCAGTAGACCTTGCTCGAGAGCACCAGGTGGTGGCGCGGGATGGCGAGGTCCTCGAAGATCTCGCCCAGGACCGCCTCGCCCTGGCCGCGCGCGTAGGCGTCGGCGTTGTCGAAGAAGGTGACGCCGCTCTCGAAGGCCTTGGCGACGATGTCGCGGGTGAGCTGCTTGTCCTGCACGCTTTCGCCGTACGTGGTCCAGGCCCCGAGGCTGACGGTGCTGACCTTCATGCCGCTGCGGCCGAGTCGTCGGTATCGCATGTGCTACCTCCTCTGCGCATCGTACCGGCAGGGTGCGCCGGGGCGACGCCGGTCGCGCTGTGGTGCCGGTCGCCGGTACCGGATCGACGCGTTCCCGCCTCGACCAGCGGTGCCCTCGAGGTCTGCGCGTGTACCCTGAGCGGGCCCAGGGAGGGACCCATGCTCCACGCCACCGTCGACCTCGACCAGTACCGCACGCCCGTCGCCAACCTGGACGCGATCGATCCGGCCGACACCGGCCCCTACCCGCCGGACAGCGACGGCAAGCGCGCCGCACAGGAGGACGTGGGGGTGCTCGTGCGTCGGATGGCCGAGCGACAGCGGCAGTTCTACGCCGACGGGCGTTTCGCGCTCCTGCTCCTGCTGCAAGCGCTCGATGCCGGCGGCAAGGACGGCACCATCCGGCGCGCGCTCTCGGGCCTGAACCCGCAGGGGGTGCGGGTGAGCAGCTTCAAGCATCCCACCGAGCTCGAGTTGGCGCACGACTTCCTGTGGCGCGTGCACCGGGCCGTGCCGCGAGCCGGGAAGATCGGCGTCTTCAACCGCTCACACTATGAGGACGTCCTCGTCGTGCGGGTGGACGAACTCGTACCGGAGGAGGTGTGGCGGGCGCGCTACGCCCACATCGTCGCGTTCGAGCGGCTGCTGTTCGACGCCGGCACGCGCTTCGTCAAGGTCTACCTCCACATCGACCGCGACGAGCAGGCCAAGCGGCTGCAGCGTCGGATCGACGATCCCACGCGCAACTGGAAGTTCGACGCCGACGACCTGCGCGTGCGGGGGCAGTGGGATGCCTACCGGGAGGCCTACGCCGAGGTCTTCGCGCGGACCGGGACGAACGACGCGCCGTGGTTGATCGTACCGGCCAACCGCAAGTGGTACCGCGACGTGGTGGTTGCGACGGCCGTCGTCGACGCGCTCGAGGCCCTGCCGCTGCGTTGGCCGGAGCCCGAGGTCGACGTACGCTCCTTCACGGTGGAGGACTGAGGGAGACGGCTCGGCTGACCCACGCGCCCTTGGCGCGGCGCCCGTAGGGCTCGCGGGTCGGGCTGCGACAGGGGTATGGGTCGGGCTGCGACGGGTGCATGGGTCAGGCTGCGACGGGTGTGAGCGACGCCACCGGCGCCGGCCCGGTCGAGTCGCGCACCAGCGCCGCCAGCACGTCGACGGTCACCTCGAAGTAGGAACGACCGTCTTCCACCAGCTTCGTCTCGTCGAGGTAGCCATCGTCCCCGGTGTGGTTGCAGGGGCTGAGCACCAGCCTGCGGATCTTGCCGTGCCTGCGAGCGAGGTTCCAGGGCGAGTAGGGGAAGATCGGCCAGCGCCCCGGGAACATGATCGCCCCGGCCTTGTGTACCCTGTCTCGAGCACCGATCACGTGCACCAGGTGCCGCACGGCCAGCAGGCCCGGGTCGGAGGCGAGCACGCCGCCCAGCGACAGCACCGACACCGGGGCATCGAGCGCCTCGCGGACGAAGGGCGCGGCGCCGACCGCGATCTGGCCACCGCCGGAGTACCCGATCAGGACGATCGGCAGGCCGCTGGCGTCCTGGTAGCCAGCGCGACGCAACTGACGCACCATGAGTGCGGCGGTGCCGCGGTCGTAGAAGGGACCGTAGCGCCGGTCTGCCGAGACCAGCACCTGCCAGGTGTTGCGCAGGTTGATGAGCATGCCGGCGATCTGTTCGTGGCTGCGCGTGCCCAGCTTCTGGCGCAGTGCCCAGCGCCAGAAGCGCGCGAAGATGCGCTCGCCGGTGAGCGCCCGGTTGGTCACCGAGTACGGGAACACCTGCAGCACGACGGCGTCGCTGACTTCCTCGCGGAGCCGCTCCAGGAAGCGCACCTGGCGCTGCGGCACCGGCTCGTCGGAGACGCTGTCGATGCCGGAGAGGAACACCACGTAGCGGCCGACGTCGCGCTCCAGCGCCGGGATGATGGTGGCCGGCTCGCCCTGCGCTGGCGGCGGTTCCTCGTCGGCGAGGTCACCGAACCAACCGGCCCACCAGCCGAGCGCTTCGAGCGGCGCGAAGGCACCCGAGAGGAGCAGCGCGAAGACCGCGACGAAGAGCAGCGTGCCGGGCTCGAGCAGGGTCATCGCGGTCCCAGTCCCGGCGGTTCGTGCGGGTCGAGCGTGGTGCCAGCCACCGCGTGGCGGACCCAACGACCGACGCGCGCCACGGGCCGTCCGATGGTGCGTTGCAGCGCCTGCGCGGCCAGCCAGCCGGCCACGGCGACCAGCAGCGTCTCGGCGCGGGCGAGGTCGAAGGTGACGCCCACGGCTTGCAGGGTTGCCAGCAGCGTCCAGACGCTCAGGGCCGCGCCGACACCGTTGCCGAGGTAGGGCGTCAGCACCAGGAAGTTGAACAGTTGCGGCGCGTAGGCGAGGCCGATCGCGGCGGCGGCGGCGGCGAAGGGGGCGGGCCGACCCATGAGCAGGAAGGCCGTCCCCCACACCGTGGCCGACCAGGCCAGGAACGTGAGCACGAACAGTGCCGCCTGCACGAGCAGGCTGGCGACGAAGCGTCGCGGCGAGACGTGGTTGGCGAAGAGCACCACGCTCTGCCCGAAGGAGGTCGAGATCCCGGCGAGGAAGACGATCACCAGCGCGCCCTGCAGCCCGAAACCGGGGCGCGCGAGCAGGGCTTGGAAGGCCTCCGGCCTGAGCGCCAGGGCGGGGGGTATCAGGTCGAGTGCGGTGACCAGCACGCCGGCGCCTCCGTCAGTGGTGGTGCGCGTGGGAGAGTTCGCCCGGGGCGAGCGGGATGCGGTCGCCGCGGAACCACCAGGCGGCCAGCACGGTGGTGATGGGCACCGCCAGCACCAGGCCGATGGAGCCCACCAGGGTGTGCACCACCTCGCTGGCGACCAGCTCCAGGTTGAGGGCCCGCGCGAGCCCGAACTCGCCCACGTTGAGCAGGATGAGCAGTGACAGGCTGGCGCCGGTGTAGGCAAGCACCAGCGTGTTGACCAAGGAGCCGACGTGGTCCCGACCGACGTTCATGCCGCGCGTGTAGAGCTCTGTCAACGTCAGCTTCGGATTGGTGTGGGCCAGCTCGCGCACCACCGAGGCCTGCACGATCGTGATGTCGGTGAGCGCACCGAGGGCGCCGATCAGCACCCCGGCCAGCAGCAACCCCTTGAGCGCCACCTGCGGGGCGGCGGCCATGATGAAGATGGCGTCCTCGGTGCCCAGGCCGGTGAGGCGCGCCAGGTCGGTGAAGGCGATCGCCAACCCCATCGTGACCACGACCGCCAGCAACGTGCCGACCAGTGCGGCGGTGGTGCTCCAGTTGACGCCGTGCACGAAGTAGATGGCCATCACCAGGATGCCGCCGACCCCGACGAGCGAGACCAGCACGGGATTGGCGCCGGCCAGGATCTGCGGCACGATGAAGGTGATGACGATGACCAGGCTGGCGCCGGTCGAGGCGATGGCCCGCAGGCCGGTGAAGCGCGCGACGGCGAACGCGGCGACCGCGAAGAGGCCCACCAGCCATCCCAACGCGGGCCGGCGGACCCAATCGCTCACGACGTAGGTCATCTGGCCGTCGCGACCGGGCGAGTAGTAGAGCTCGACCCGTTCGCCCACGCGGTAGGGCGGCAGTTCGATGCCGCCGAACGGGTCGTCGGGCGGGATGAGCGCCTGGATCACCCGCTCGCCGACCTGCACGAGCGCGACGGGGTCGCTCCCTGTGTGCTCGACGATCTCGAGGATTCGCCCCTCGAGGTAGCCCATGCCGTCGGAGGACGCGGCCTGCGGTTGGGCGTCCACGGTGCCGAGCAGCGCTATGAGAAGCGCGAGGACGCCGACGAGTCGCCCGCTGCGGCGCCACGATCGGACGAGGAGACTGGGCCGCCGCGAGCGCCTTCGTGTCGCGGTAGCGGCCGCGCCGTCCACCTCAGCCGCTCCTGCAGTCGGGGCAGAGGCCGTAGAGCGTCAGCGCGTGACCGCGGACCTCAAAGCCACCCGGGAGGGTGACGCCTTCGAGCACGGCGACCGGGCACGTGGTCGCCAGCTCGAACACGCCCTCGCAGCGGTCGCAGCGGAAGTGGTGGTGGTGCCCGCGGCCGGCCGGTTCGTAGCGACGGGTCTCGTTGGGCAGGTGGACGGCGACGATCTCGCCGGCCTCCTCCAACGCCGCCAGGTTGCGGTACACGGTGGCGAGCCCGAGACCGTCCTGGATGGCGCCTGCGCGCTCGAGCACCTGGTGGGGCGTGAGGGGGCCGGGTGCCTCGTCGAGCGCTTGGAGGATCGCGCGTCGTTGAGAGGTGCGTCGCATGTCGGGCGGCAGCCGACCCCTCCCGGCGCGGGCCTGCTTCGGCTGCGCCGTACCCCGGGCTCCGCCTGGCACGTCAGTGCTCCTTGCGGCGGCAGCGCATGGGGCCGAGCGGTTCGCCGCCGAGCAGGTGGAGGTGCAGGTGCTCGACCTCCTGCCCGCCGTGGGCTCCGCAGTTGACGATGAGGCGGTAGCCGCCCTCGGCCAGACCCTCTTGCTCGGCGACGCTGCGCGCTGCCAGGAACAGGCGGCCAAGCACCGGCTCGTCGTCGGGTCCGGCCTCGGCGATGCTTGCCACGTGGTGATTGGGGACGATCAGCACGTGCACCGGTGCCTGCGGGTCGATGTCGCGGAAGGCGGTGACGAGCTCGTCGCGGTAGACGATGTCGGCCGGGAGCTCGCCGCGGGCGATCCTGAGGAAGAGGTTGTCGGCGGTCATGCCACGAGTGTACGGCACCCGTCGCCGCCGTCGCGGCAGCGGTTGACACCTGGCGGGACCCGGTGTGTACACTAAGCACCGCACTGAGAATGAGACGTCGTTCTCAACAGCTTGCCTTCGCCGCTCGAGAGGAGCACCGTGGCCAAGGACGGACCCCGCATCACCATCCTGTTGCGCAGCGCGGCCGGAACCGGCAGCGTCTACGCCACCAGCAAGAACCGCCGCACCACCACCGCCAAGCTCGAACTCCGGAAGTACGACCCCGTCATCCGCAAGCACGTGCTCTTCAAGGAGCACAAGGCCTGATGGTCGGGCAAGGAGAACCCATGCAGCGAGCGTTCCACCGTTCGATCCTCGGCATCGCCGCCCTGATGCTCTTCGCCCTCGCCTGGGCGGACGGCCACGGCCATGCCCACGACCACGACCATGACCATGACCATGCGAGCGCCATCGCCGAGTTCGTCATCCTCGACCGCGACGCCGAGCGCGCGCCGGTCGCCGACGTGCACGGCGGCCACTGGCACGGCAGCCTCCCAGACGTCCCCTCGGGCGGCCGCGTCTCGCTCGGCGCGGTGATCGTGTCCGCCGACGGCCGTGATCGCGACCTCTCCGACCCGAGCGTCAACGACTTCGGTGTCGCGCTCGCCCCCGGCGCGCCCATGGGCATCGTCGAGTTCGTCGACCACGGCGACCACGTCCACGTCCGCGGCGTGCAGGTCGGAGTGAGCGAGGTCGTGTTCACCTGGACGCATCGCGGCGAACTGCGCTACACGACGCCGCCGATCGCGGTGCGGGTCGTCGATCCGAGCCACGCCCACCACGAAGACCACGCCCACGACGAAGACCACGACCACGACCATGATCACGATCATGACCACGAGCACGACCACGCCCACGCCCACGATCACGATCATGCGCACGACCATCACGGCCACGGTGAGCTCGCCGGCGCCCGCTTGCTCGTCGCCTCGCTCGACGCGCCTGAGCTGCTCGTCCTCGACGCCACCGACGGCGACGTGCTGGGGCGCTTCACGATCCCGAGCCTGGGCCGCGTGTACCAGCTGCCGAACATGCAGTACGCGGCCGTCACGAACCGCGACGCCAACCGCGTGACGTTCGTCCACAGCGGCCTTCGCGCGGTTGACCACGGCGACCACATGGACCTCCTGCAGGAAACGCCGTACGTCCTCAAGACCGTGAACTTCGGTCCCCTGCCGACGCACTTCTTCGCCCACGGCAACGACATCGCCATCTACCACGACGGCGACGGCAGCATGGCCTGGTTCGATGCCCGCCTCCTCGGCATCAGCCTCGACTTCGTGCAGGTGCCCGGCCCTGGGGCGGACCACGGTTCGCTCGCGGTCGTGGACGGGTACCTCGTCGGTGGCGGCCTGAACGAAGCCGGCGTGCGGGTGTTCGATCGCGACGCGCGCGAGCTCGCGGCCTTCGACGGCTGCCCCCGTCTGCACGGGCAGGCCGTCCTGGGGAACGCCGTCGCCTTCGGTTGCAGCGACGGCGTGCTCCTCGTCGAGGCGCGCGGTGGCGGGACGTTCGCGGCTCACAAGATCGCCAACCCGGCCGGCAGCGCTGAAGACGCGCGCGTCGGCACCCTCGCGTCGCACCCCGAAAGCCCGGTGATGATCGGCAACTTCGGGCAGGGCATCGCGATCATCGACCCGGTCGAGCGCAGCCTCACGCCCGTGGCCCTGCCCGCGTCGCCGATGGCGATGCGCATGGGTGAGCACGGCGCGCTGTTCGTGCTGACAGGCGACGGCGCCCTCCACCGACTCGACCCGACGACGGGCGACGTGCACGCCAGCGTCCAGGTCGTGGAGCCGGTGGCCCAGGGGCAGCCGCGCCCGAGCTTCGCGCTGCTGGGTGAGCACGCCTTCGTCACCGATCCAGGCCACGGTGCGGTGCACGTGGTGGATCTCGACCACATGGAGGTCGAAGGACACTTCGACCTGCCGTTCGCGCCGGGCGGGGTCGCCGTCATGGCGATCCCCGGCGCCGTCATCCACTGACCGAACGACCTCTTCGAGGTCGCACTTCGAAGAGGTCGCACTTCGAAGAAGAGGTCGCACTTCGAAGGGGTGGTGCCCAGCCGCCCCGCGGCAGCGCGACCGGCCCGCGGCCTCGGCGCGCAGTTCGTCGCCGAGGCCGTGGTGCGCCGAAGGAACGAGCGTGTCGTCCCCACTCCCGGACATCCCCATCACCGTCATCGGTGGCCGCGGGCCGCACGGTCTGGCGCTGCACCTGTGGATGCGCGACCGTGGGCTCGAGGGG
>PXAU01000393.1 GCA_003567075.1 Trueperaceae bacterium | reverse complement strand
TGAACCCGGGCCTCGACCCGCGCACCCACGAGCACATGGCCGTCGGCAAGGCCGACTCGAAGTTCGGCCTGGCGCCGGACGAGGCGCTCGCGCTCGCGCGCGAGGTGGCAGACGCTGGCGTACTGGCCGGCTTCCACGTCCATGCCGGCTCGCAGCTCACCGACCCGCGCGTGCACGAGGGGGTGCTGGCGTCGTTGCTGCCGCTCTTCGAAGCGCTCCCCGAGGCGCGCGAACTCGACCTGGGCGGCGGCTTCGCGCTGCCCGGCTACCCGCTCGAGCGCTTGACGGCCTTGATCGACGAGCACGTGCAGCCGCGTGGCCTGCGGCTGTGGCTGGAGCCCGGCCGAGCCCTGGTCGCGGCCGCCGGCACGCTACTCACGCGCGTGCTGCACGTGAAGGACGGGCCCAGGCGGCACGTCATCGCCGACGCCGGGATGGCCGATCTGGTGCGCCCTGCCCTCTACGGCGCCGAGCACCCGATCGCGCCGATCAGCGTGCGCGCGCAGGTGCTGCCGGATGGCGTGACGCCACCGCCGCTGCCGGTGCCGACGGACGTCGACGGTCCCCTGTGCGAGAACGCCGACCGCTTGGGGCGCGGCGTCGCACTCCCCGACCTGGCGCCTGGCGACCTGCTGGCGGTCGGCCTGGCCGGCGCCTACGGTCTGGGCATGGGATCGCACTACGCCTCGCACACGCACGCCGCCGAGGTGGTGATCGCAGCCGACGGGCACTCCCGGCTGGCGCGCCGGCGGCAGCCGGTCGAGGCGCTGTGGGCGGACGAGGTCGAGTGACGCAGCGGGTTGGGCCCGGCGCGTCAGGCACGTCAGGCGCGGCGCTCGAGGCCGCCTTGGCTACGCTGGCCGACCAGCGTTTCGGGCGCTTGCACGGCCGCTACGCGCTGGCGCTGGCGGTGCCGGGGGCGGGTCTCTTGAGGGCCGCGGACACGCCCTTCCAGGCTGCGAGCGTGATCAAGCTACCGCTGCTCGTGCTGGCCCTCCAGGCGGCCGAGCGCCACGACCTCGACCTGAACGAGCGGGTGCCGCTCGGCGCAGGGCCCCGCGCCGGCGGCAGCGGCGTGCTCCAGGACCTCGATCCCGGTATCGCGCCGAGCTGGCGCGACCTGCTGCGCTTGATGATCGTGCTCTCCGACAACCACGCCACGAACCTCGTGTTGGAGCGCATCGGGCTGGAGCGCGTCAACGCCGCGCTCCCTCAGCTCGGTATGCCGCACACCCGGCTGGAGGGCCCGCTGCAGGTGGAGGCGGTCCAGCAGACGCCGCGGCAGCGCGCCGGTCACGTCGCGACCACCACCGCCAGGGACGTCCTGGCGCTGCTGCTCGCGCTCGACGACGAGCAGCTGCTCGGCCCAGAGGCGACGGCCTGGGCCCGCACCAGCTTGGCCGCGCAACGCCATCGCGAGGCCATCCCGCGGCTGCTCACCGGCGAGGCGAGCGGCGCCGACGGGCTCACGGTCGGCAGCAAGGGCGGCTGGCTGACCCGCGCCCGCCACGACGCCGGGCTGGTGTGGCGCGACGACGGGCGCCGGCTCGCGGCGCTGGTGGTGCTCACCGCCGATCATCCAGATGCGCGCTCGCGTCTCGATCACCCGGCCACGCTCGCCACCGCCCGCTTCGCGCGCGACGTGGTGGCGTTGGTGCGCGCGCCCTCGTGACGCTGGCGCGCGCGGCAGACCGGACGCCGGCGCGCACGGCGAAGCGGGCGCACCACGTGGCGACCGCGTGACGCTGGCACGCGCCGCCGGCACTGTAGGCGCCGCCCCATGTGCCGAGGCTCACGAATCGGTACCCTAGGAGCCATGAAACGCCGCATCGTCGTCATCGGGTCGGGCTTCGCGGGCCTGGCCACCGCCGCCCGCCTGGCCGCAGGCGGGCACCAGGTCACGCTTGTCGAGGCGCTCGACAAGCTCGGTGGGCGCGCCTACGTCTTCGAGCAGGACGGCTTCAAGTTCGACGGCGGGCCCACCATCATCACCGCACCCTGGCTCTTCGACGACATCTGGGGCAAGGCCGGTCTGCGCCGCGAGGACGACGTCGAGTTCGTCAAGTGCGACCCCTTCTACCGGATCTTCGACCACCAGGGGCGCCGCTTCGACTACAACGACGACGAGATGTTCACGCTGGGCGAGATCGAGCGCTTCAATCCGGCCGACAAGCGCGGCTACCTCAACTTCCTCGCCACCACCAAGGCGATCTTCGACAAGGGCTTCACCGAGCTGGCCGACGTGCCGTTCCTGACGGTGTGGGACATGCTCAAGGTGGCGCCCGACCTCATCCGACTGCGCTCCGACCAGAGCGTCTATCGCTACGTCTCGAAGTACATCAGCGACGACTTCCTGCGACAGTGCTTCAGCTTCCACCCGCTGCTCGTGGGCGGTAACCCGTTCGACACCAGCAGCATCTACGCGATGATCCACTACCTCGAGCGGGAGTGGGGCGTCTGGTACGCCATGGGCGGCACCGGGAAGCTGGTGCAGGCCTTCGGACGCCTGCTGGAGCGGCTCGGAGCCCAGATCGAGCTCAACGCCAAGGTCGACCACATCGTCGTCAAGGACGGTCCCGACGGCAGCCCGCGCGCGACCGGCGTGGTGCTGGCCGACGGCCGCTCGTTCGAGGCCGACGTGGTGGTGTCCAACGCCGACGTCGCGACCACGTACACGAAGCTGATCGACCCGCGCTTCCGCAAGCGCAACAGCGATGGGCGTTACGCCAAGACGCGCTTCGCGATGTCGCTGGTGGTGCTCTACTTCGGCACCGACCGGCGCTACACCGACACCGAGCTGGCGCACCACAACATCATCCTGGGGCCACGGTACGAAGGCCTGTTGACCGACATCTTCCGCAACGACGGTCGGTTGTCCGATGACTTCAGCCTCTACCTGCACATGCCGACGATCACCGATCCGAGCATCGCACCAGACGGGCACGAGAACTTCTACTGCCTCTCACCGGTGCCGAACCTGAAGAGCGGGATCGACTGGGAGACGCAGGCCAAGCCATACCGGGACGCGATCATGGCGTTCCTCGAGGAGCGCTACCTGCCCGGCCTGTCGCAGCACCTGGTGACCGAGCGCATGATCGA
>PXAU01000303.1 GCA_003567075.1 Trueperaceae bacterium | reverse complement strand
GTTCGTCGAGCGCCTGCGTGGAATCGGCTACGCTGGCGTGTGGGACGTCGAGCTCTATCCCGACCGTTGGGAGGGCAGCGCGAGCGAGCGCCGTCGCCGCCTGGAGGGGAGCGTGGCCCGGCTAGCGGAGATCCTGGCGTGAGCGACGAGGCCGTCGCCACGGTGGCCGCACCACGCGAACGCGCGGTGTTGGAGGCGTTGCCGTGGCCGATGGCGGTGATCGACGCCAGCGGCACCGTCCGGTACGTCAACCGAGCCTGGCCGAACGCCATCGAGGCGCTCGGCCGCAGCTACCACGAGGTCGTGGCGCACCGCCAAGAGTTGCCGCCGAGCGTCGCCGCCGCGCTTCGCTCCGCGCTCGCCGCGGCGCTCGGCCAGGCCGGCGAGACGTCCGTGCTGGAGTTCGCCGAGGCCGGCGACCCGCCGGCGCGCTGGTTGCGCGTCCGCTGCGCCCCCCTCGAGGGTGGCGGTGCTGTCGTCACCATCGAGAACGTCAGCGCACAGCGGAAGCGCGAACTCGAGCTGGCGTTACGCGCCGACCACGACCCGCTCACGGGCTTGGCGAACCGCCGCAGGTTCGTGACCGAGGGTCAGCGGATGCTGGCGCTGGCCGCGCGCCGCGGTTGGGGCATGGCGCTGTTGTTCATCGATCTGGACGCATTCAAGCACATCAACGACAGCGCCGGGCACACCTTCGGCGACGCGGTGCTGCAGCAGGTGGCCAAGCGACTGCACGGCCGCCCCCGCAGCGACGACCTGCTGGCGCGCATCGGCGGCGACGAGTTCGTGGTCCTCCTCAACGACGTCGACGCAGCCACCAGCGTCACGCTGGCACGACGCTACCGGCAGGCGCTCAACCAGCCGCCGGTGGTGCCGGGCGGCAAGCTGTCGGTGGCAGCCAGCATCGGCATCGCCTGGTACCCGGGCGCGGCCAGCAGCCTCGATGCCCTCTTGCGGTTGGCCGACGCCGCCATGTACCGCGCGAAAGCCGAGGGGAGCGGGGTGGTGCTGGTGGACACGGATCCCGGCCACAGCTAGGCAGGTGACGCTGCGCTGCGGCGCTACGCTGGAAGGATGCAGGAGACCAGCAGCCTTCCCGAGACCATCAGGGCACGGCTCGAGGCGCACGATTGGCTCGGTCTGGCGCGTCTACGCGGGTCATGGCCGCCGCCGCACCACGTGGCCGCCGAACTGGCCGACCTGCTGCGCCGCATCGAGCCCAGCGACCGCGCCCAGCTCTTCCGGGCGCTCCCGCAGGACGTCGCCGGCGACGTCTTCGCCGAGCTCGACCACGACCTGCGCGACCGTCTGGTCGAGGACCTGAGCGACGTCGAACACCGGCAGTTGCTCGCCGACTTAGCGCCCGACGACCGCGCTCAGGTGCTCAGCTCGCTGCCCGGGCGCGCCACCCAGCGGCTGCTGAACCTGCTCGACCCGGCGCAACTGCACGAGGTGCGCCAGCTGTTGGGCTACCCCGAAGACAGCGTCGGTCGCTTGATGACGCCGCGTTACCTGGCGGTCAAGCGGCACTGGCGCGTGGGCCGAGCGCTGGACCACGTGCGCGAGCGCGGCAAGGCCTCCGAGATGACGCACGTCGTGTACGTGGTCGACGAACGCTGGCGGCTGGTCGACACGCTCGACTTGGCGGTGTTCGTCTTCACGGACGACGACGCGCCGGTCTCGTCCGTGATGGACAGCGTGTTCATCAGCATCGACGCCAGCGCCGACCGCGAGGAGGCGGTCCACCTGATGCAGCGCCACGACCTCGTGGCGCTGCCGGTGGTCGACGAGGCCAAGGTCCTGCTCGGCATCGTCACGTTCGACGACGTGATGGACGTGGCCGAGGACGAGGCGACGGAGGACTTCCACCTGTCCGCGGCAGTGCAGCCGCTGCCGGGCGGCTACTTCGCCACCGGCGTCCAGTTCCTGTACCGGGCCAGGGTCGGTTGGCTGGCGCTGCTGGTGGTGGTCAACCTGCTCTCGTCGGGCGTGATCGCGGCGTTCGAGGACACCCTGACGGCGGTCGTGGCGCTGGCCTTCTTCATCCCGCTGATCATCGACACCGGCGGCAACGCCGGCGCCCAGGCGGCGACGCTGATGGTGCGGGCGCTGTCGACGCGCGACGTGAGCCTGCGCGACTGGAAGCGGGTGCTCGGCAAGGAGGCGCTGGTGGGTCTGGCGCTGGGCAGCACGCTGGGATTGCTGGGCGCGATGCTGGGCGCCTGGCGCGGCGGGCCCGAGATCGGCCTGGTGGTGTTCCTGACGATGATCACCATGATCGTCGTGACCAACCTCATCGGGCTGCTGCTGCCGTTCGTGCTGACGGTGTTCCGTAAGGACCCGGCCATCGCCAGCGGGCCGCTGGTGACGTCGCTGGCCGACGCCGCGGGCTTGCTGATCTACTTCTCCTTCGCGGCCCTGATCCTGGGCGACGTCAGCGCCGCGGCGTAGCGGCTGCTCAGGCCTGCTCGCGCGAGCGCTGACGGCGGTACCCCCACACCGCCAGGAGGCCGAAGACCACGAACGTGCCGACCAACCAGGCCAGGTTCACCCACACGGGTCCCAACGCGATGCCGGTGTAGGCCTCGACGGCCTCGGGCGAGGCCGTGACCCGCCACACCAGCTGCCCGTAGTGGTACGTGGGCAGGAAGGGCGCCAGCGTGCGCAGGAACTCGGGCAACTGGTTGAGCGGGAAGAAGAAGCCCGAGGCGAACGACAGCGGCAGGAACACCAGGTTGCCGATGGTCGAGGCGGCCCGCGGCCGCGCCAGGAAACCGAGCGTGAAGCCGAGCGGCGCCAGGCTCATGCCACCCAGCAGCAGCACGATGAAGATCGCCAACCACCGCTCGAGCGGCAAGCGCACCTGCGCGATGAGCGCCGCGACGACGAAGAGGGTCAGCAGCATCATCGCGGCCACCACGACGCTGGTGACGAGCTTCCCGCCGAAGTACGCCCATCCGGGTGCCGGTGTGGCGCGCATCAACCGCAACCAGCCCTTGCCGCGCTCGTTGGCGATGTCGACGCCGAAGGCGAAGATCACCAGGCTGAGCAGGCCGAAGGCGCCGAAGCCGGGCATCATCATCGCCGAGACGAGCGTGCCGTC
>PXAU01000369.1 GCA_003567075.1 Trueperaceae bacterium | reverse complement strand
TGCGCTTGGCGCAGATGGCCCGCGCCACCGGCATGCACTTGATCCTGGCCACGCAGCGGCCCTCGGTCGACATCCTCACCAGCCTGATCAAGGTGAACGTGCCCGCGCGCATGGCCTTCGCCGTCAGCTCAGGCTTCGACTCGCGCACCATCCTCGACGCCATGGGCGCCGAGCGCCTCATCGGTTGGGGTGACATGCTCTTCTCGCAGCCCGGTCAGGTGAAGCCGGTGCGCCTGCAGGGGCCGTTCGTGAGCGAGACCGAGATCCTGGCGTTGGCCGACTTCCTGCGCCGGCAGTACTTCGAGGACGAGTTCGTCGAGGCCTACGGGGACGACTTCGAGCCGGCCTCGCCGGATGACTCCGACGCGACGGGGTACGTCGACTGGAACGACGACAAGCTGCGGCCCGCGGCGGAGCTCGTCATCAACGAGGGGCAGGCTTCGGTGTCGCGCCTGCAGCGTCGCCTGCAGGTGGGGCACGCCCGCGCTGGCAAGCTGATGGACTCGCTCGAGGCGCTCGGCGTGGTGGGCCCGCACACGGGCAGCAAGCCGCGCGAGGTGCTGGTCGCCTTCGAGGAGCTGCCCGACATCTTCGGGAAGTGACCTTCGGTCGCGCGTTGGTCCCGCAGCGCATGGCCGTGCTGCGTCACTCGTTGTGTTATGGTGCGTTGGTGTTCTTGCACCGGGAGGTGGTCGGATGCCGCGCGTGACCATCACGCTCAGCGAAGAGCGCTATCGCGCCCTGAAGGAGACCGCCGCCAGGCGGCGCACCAGCATCAGGTCACTCATCGACGAGAGCCTCGACCTCGCTGGGATCAAGACCCGCGAAGACGCCGCCGAGCTGGTCGAGCGGGCTCGCCTGCGCTCAGGTCTCGACGACGACGTGGCGTTGACGATGGCGGTCGAGGAGACGCGCACGGTGCGCGGCTGATGCCGCCACCGGCCGTGATCGACACGAACGTCGTCGTCGGTGGTCTCCTCACGCACACGCCCGACTCGCCCCTGGCTTCGATCGTCGATGGCATGCTGGAGGGACGCTTCCCCTTCCTGCTGTCACCCTCGCTGCTCAACGAGTACCGTTCGGTGCTCCGTCGACCACGAATCGCGGAGCGCCATCGGCTGCAGGCCGAGCACATCGAGCAGGTGCTGGTGCGCTTCGTCCTCAACGCGATGTGGCGCGAGGAAGCACAGCTCGAGACGGGCGTTCGAGCCCCTGATCGCGGCGACGACCATCTATGGGTGCTGCTCAGGTGCCAGGCGGGCGCGGTGCTGGTCACGGGCGATCGGCTCCTGATCGAACGCCCGCCTCCGTTCGCTTCGGTCATGACGCCGAGCGCGTTCGTGACCCTCCTCGGGAGCTGAGCGCCTCATCATCTGGGGCGACGCGCTCTGCGGCTCAGCCCGCCGCGGGCACCACCCTGAACTCGCCCGCCTCGCCCACGCGCTCGTAGCCGACCCGCTCGTAGAGCGCGTTGGAGGTGCGGTTCGCCAAGTCGGTGTAGAGGAAGCAGTGCCGCGCGCCCTCGTCGAGTTCGCGTTGGCTGAGGGCGGCGATGAGCGTCTCGGCGTAGCCGCGTCCGCGGAGCGCAGGCGGCGTGTAGACGGGCCCGATCCGCACTCCGGTCGGTGTCCGACCGCTGCGCGCGGCCAGGCTCACCACCTCGCCGTCCGGACCCTCCCACAGGCACAGGCGCCGCACCCCGCCGGCCTGGTACGACGCCCAGGCCTCCTCGGGATCGCCGCGCGCCTCGCCGAAGGCGTCCTCCTCGAAGGCGCGCAGCCACGTCAGCGCCAGCGCACGATCGGCGGGCTCGGCGATGCGCATCCGTCCCGGGGCCCGTGCGCGCCGTCGCACCTGACGCAGCCGGTAGACGCCCTCGTGCATGGTCAGGCGCATCGGGCGGCCGCCGTGCTTCTGCCACCAGGCCACCGCTGCGCGGGTCGCTTCGAGCGGGCCCACCATACCGGGCAGGTCGGGATCGTGCTCGAGGAACCACGCGAGCAGCTGCGCCCGCGCTGCCGGCGCGCACCCCTCCGCCACCAGCAGCGGGAACGGCGGCGTTCGCATGAGCAGCGCCGCGAGGTCGCCGTTCGCGTCCTCGGCCGCGACCAGGAGCGCGTGGGCGTAGCGCCCCGTCATGACGTGGTCGAGCACCGACAGCTGCAGGTTGTTGGCGGTCTCGCGCTTGGCCAGGTAGGGCAGCGCGATGCGCCCGAAGGCCTCACGGCCGGCGGGCGTCGCTTCGGGCACGATCAGTCGGTAGGGGCGCTGGCTCACGTCAGGCTCCGCAGCTCGGGGACGAAGATACCCGCCTGGGTCGACACCGCCACGTGCTCGCTCGCGCCAGCCTGAGCGCCGGCTGGCGCGCCAGCCGGCGCGCCGCCCAGCGATGCGGCCAAGGCACCATCGCTGCGCCACGCAAGCGCCATGTGCGACGTGTCGAAGGCCCAACCCAGGCGGCCGTCGGCCAGCACCACGATCAGGCCGCCGCTGCCGTCCAGCGCGCGGACGTCGTCGAGCGCGCGTTGCAGCGCCACCTCGAGCGCCGCGCCGGCGGCCAGCCGCTCGGCTAGCGCCTTGCTGCTCACGGCGCGCAGGAAGGCCTCGCCCTTGCCCGTGCACGACACCGCCACGCGCGCGTCCGCGTACGTGCCGGCCCCGGGGATGGGGGCGTCCCCCACGCGCCCGGGCCACTGCCCGAGGACGCCGCCAGTGGAGGTCGCGGCGGCCAGGGCGCCGGCGTCGTCGAGCGCCACCGCGCCGACCGTGGCCGAGCCGGTGGGGGCTTCCTGGCCGCCGCGCTCGCGCTGCCGCTCGAGCCAACGTTCCAGGCGCGCCCGCGCGTCGGGGGTCACCAGGTGATCCGGCTCGATCGGCGCCTCGACCAGCGCATCGGCGCCCGCGCCGGCCAGCAGCACGTGCGGCGTCCGCTCCATGACGGTGCGGGCCAGCGCGATCGGCGACGCTGCCCGAGTCACCACCGCCACCGCCCCGGCGCGGCCGTCGCGGCCGTCCATGAGGCAGGCGTCGCACTCGACCGTGCCGGCCCGCGTGAGCGCGCTGCCGATCCCGGCGTTGAAGGCCTCGGGGTTCGCCTCCATGGCC
>PXAU01000263.1 GCA_003567075.1 Trueperaceae bacterium | reverse complement strand
GCTCGCGCGCTCCCGTCGCCACCAGCAGCACCTGCGGCTTGACCAGCGCGTAGCGGCCGTCGCCGCGCAGCACCCCGACCCAGCCGTCGCCGAACACCGCCAGCGCGGTGCTCTGCAGCCAGACCTCGGTGGTGTCGGCGGCGCTCGCCTCGCGAGAGAGGCGCGTGGCGATGTCGATGCCGCGGGTGCCGGCGTAGACCGCGTTGATGGAGCCGAAGAAGCGGTGCGTCTGCAGGACCAGCTTGCCGCCCAGGCGGTCCTTGTCGTCGATCAGCAGCGTTCGGACGCCGTGCTCGCCGAGCTGCGCGGCGGCCGCCAAGCCGGCCGGCCCGCCGCCGACGATCAGCACCGGTACCTCGCGCCTGTCGATCGGCCGGATCTCCGGCGCCCGCGCCACGGGCGGCAGCTGCGGCAGGCCCTCGAGCGGTGCCACCTGCATGCCGCGCACCACCGGTGTCATGCAGGCCTTGACGGGCCGGCCGTCGGCCAGCACCAGGCACTGCGCGCACTGGCCGTTGGCGCAGTAGAGCCCCTGCGGGCTGCCGTCGCGTGGATGCCGCCCGAAGGTGGTCGCGCCGTGGGCCATGACCGCGGCCGCGATCGTCTCGCCCGCGCGCGCGCTACAGGCGGCACCGTCCCACTCGAAGGGGACCTCGGCACCCGCTTCGACGCGCAGGATGGGGTGATGCGTCAGGCGCTTGTCCGCCATCGTCGTCCCTCCGTACATGCTCTGTGCCGCCACTGTAGGCGCTGCAGGCCGGGACGTTCGAGGCGCATCGCGCCCACGCCGCTTCGAAGTGCCATCATGAGCGATCATGAGTAGCACCGCGATGCAGCACGTGCATCACCTGGCCGTGACGATCGGCCCCCGCGGCTCCACCACCGCGCAGGAGCGCGCCGCCGCCGAGCACTTCCGCGAGCGCCTCGAGGCGGCCGGCCTGGAGACGCACTGGCAACCGTTCAGCGCGCCCGTGAGCGGCTGGCGTCCCTTCGCGCTGGCGGCTGGCGCCGGCCTGGTGAGCGTGGCGCTGACGCTCGTCGCGGGGCGGCCGGGGGCGCTGCTCGCGGCGATGCTGATGGGCGTCACGACCGTCTCGGTGTTCCTCGAGATGTACTTCCGGCCCAACCCCCTAAGGGCGCTCGTGCGTTGGGGCCAGAGCCAGAACGTGTGGGCACGGGTGCCGGCGGCAGCGAGCGCGAA
Source organism: Trueperaceae bacterium (assembly GCA_003567075.1). GTDB lineage: Bacteria > Deinococcota > Deinococci > Deinococcales > Trueperaceae > CSSed10-48. The sequence continues at coordinate 1,913 of PXAU01000263.1, read as the reverse complement.
GCGGCGCGTGGTGCTCGTCGGCCACCTCGACACGCACCGCACCCCCTGGGTGTTCACGAGCCCCGGGCGCCTGGCCTTCTTCCGGCTGGTGACCACCGCCGGCGTGGTCGCCTTCATCGTCGGCACGCTCCTGTTCGCTACGGTGGGCATCCTCGACCTGGCGGCCGGGCGCTGGTGGTCGCTGCTGCTCGTTCCCATCTACCTGGTGGTGCTGGTGCTCACGCTCCAGCCCGACACCACGCCGCACACGCACGGCGCGAACGACAACGCCAGCGGGGCGGCGGTGGTCCTCAGCCTGGCCGAGCGCCTGGCGCGCGAGCCGCTGGCGCACACGGAAGTGTGGGCGCTCGGGTCCGGCTGCGAGGAGGTGGGTTCGTACGGTTCGCAGGCCTTCCTGGCCGAGCACCGCAGCGGCACACCGCCCATGCTGGCGATCAGCATCGACAACGTTGGCGGCGACGGTGCGGGCGTGTGCTACACGAGCGTGGAGGGCATGGTGTTCCCGCTCAAGCCCGCGCCCGAGCTGATCGCGCTGGCCGAAGCGGTGGGCGCCGAGCGGCCCGACCTCGACGCCTACAGCCTCCCCTACACGACGCTGCACACCGACGCCACGGCCTTCATGAGCCGCGGCGTGCCGTCGATCTCCTTCGTGGGGCTCACGCCCAAGGGCGTGATCCCCGACTGGCACCAAACCTGCGACACCGTCGAGCGCGTCGACGCGGGCGCCGTGGAGCGCACGGAGGCCTTCGTGCTGGCGCTCTTGCGCAAGCTCGACGCGGCCTGAACGCCGCGCTCGCCGGTCACCCTGGCAGCTGACCGCCCGGCCACGCCACGAACGTCGCCTCGCGCCCGGCCGTGCGCCACGGCACGGCGCCGAGCGCGTCGAGGCCTGCCGCGTAGGTCACGTCGTCGCCGAAGCCGATGCGCTCCAGGAAGCGCGCGTGGGCGGCGCGCCCTAGAAGCGCGCGCAGGTCGCCCGGCCCCTCGAGCAACCGTAGCGCCATGTGCGCGGTGTCGCTCAACTCGATCTGCTCGTGTCGCAGCGCGAGCGCGCGCGCGGTGCAGGCCGCCCCGACCACGTCATCGAGCGAGGGTCGGCCCTCGGTGCCGGCGCACACGAGCAGCACCTCGTCGGGCGCGGCAGCGAGCAGCGCCTCCGCCAACGCCGAGGCGTTCACGACCGCGCCCAGGAACACCCCCTCGGCCGCGGCCGCGGCCTCGACGGCGCGCGAGCCGTTGGTGGTGCACTGCACCGCCTCGCGACCGCGCGGCGCGAGGCTCGCTACCTCCAGCGGCGAGTTGCCGCCGTCGAAGCCCGGCAGCGCCACGCCCTGGCGCTCGCCCAACAGCAACGCGCCGCGCTCGGCAGCGACCGCGCGCGCCGCGTCGGGATCGGCCACCACCGTGAGCGCCACGACGCCCGCGTCGAAGAGCGCGCAGGCCGTGGTGGTCATGCGCAGCACGTCGAACACGACGACGCAGGATGGCACCCTGGCGGGCGGCAGGAAAGCCACGTCGAGCCGCATCATCGCGGCCCGGGTTCGCGCGGCGAGCGTTCGGGACAGGACGACATGACCCAAGCCTACCGCCGGACGTGGCAGGCTGAGGGGCATGGCAACCGTCGTGACCCTCACCCTCAACCCGGCACTCGACATGAGCACCGCCGTCGACCACGTGGTCGTGAACCGCAAGCTGCGCTGCGACACCCGCACCTTCGACCCCGGCGGCGGCGGCATCAACGTCGCGCGCGTGCTGCACGAGCTCGAGGTGCCGGCGCTGGCGCTCTGGACGCGTGGCGGGCCTTCGGGGACCCGGCTCGAGGCCCTGCTCGACGAGGCCGGCATCGAGCACCGTGCCATCCCGATCGAGCGCGAAACGCGCGATGCGGTGATGGTGGTCGAGCGCTCGAGCGG
>PXAU01000011.1 GCA_003567075.1 Trueperaceae bacterium | reverse complement strand
TGCACCTCGATCATGGCGATTCGCTGGAACGGGCCGCGGCCTGCATCCGGGCCGGGTACGGCAGCGTGATGTTCGATGGTGAGGCGTTGCCGCTCGACGACAACGTCGCCGCGACGGCGCGGCTGGCCCAGTTCGCCCACGCCGCAGGCGTCGCGGTCGAAGCGGCCGCGGGCAGCTTCGGCGGCGGCGAGGGATCCGACGAGGCGGTGCACCTGACCGATCCCGTCGTGGCCGAACGGTTGCTGCGCGAAGGCGGCGCCGACATGGTGGCGGTCAGCGTCGGTTCACGGCACGGGCAGTCGTCACAGCTCGACGTGCAGCGCCTGCGCGCGATCGCCGACGCGACCGGCGGCATGCTGGTGCTCCACGGCGGCACCGGCATTCCGGCCGACGACCTCGCCGCCGCCGTTCAACTGGGCGTCGTGAAGGTCAACATCGGCATGGCCTCGACGCGAGCGCTGCTCGAGGCCTGGCGTCAGCATGCACCCACGGCATCCGATCACTACGCGGTGTACGACGCGGCACGCGAAGCGGTCCTCGCGGCGGCCCGGGAGAAGCTGCGGCTGACGGGCGCAGCCGGGCGAGCCGCCTGAGGGGCAGCTCCGAGCTCGCCTCGGAGGCGGGGAGGGAGGTACGGCGGTGGACCCAGCGAACGTCCTGAACGTCATGCTCGTGATCATCGTGGTGTACCTGGCGTTCCGCGTGGGCGCCTTCCTGATGAAGGTCCTGCTGGGGTTGCTGGCCATCGGTCTGGTGGTCTGGCTCGTGACGGACCTGATCGGCGCGGTGCCCTGACGCGGAAGCGGCATGCGCGTCGGTTACCATCGCTGCCGGGTACCACCGCCGGAGGTACCCGGACGGAGTGGTGATGGGGTTCTTGCGACGGCTCTTCAGCGCGAGCGAAGAGCGTGACGAGGACGACGCCAGCAGCGCGTTGGCGGCGCTCGAGAGCGTGCAGGCGGGCGCCGAGATCGACCGTGCCGAAGCCAAGCACCGGCTCCGCGAGTTCGGGCGACGACACCGCCGCTTCTTCCGCTTCGGCGCCGATCTGCACGCTGCCTTCCGAGACGCCTTCGAGGCGCTCCACGGCGACGTGGGCGTCGCGACCGAGGCCGTCATGGCGGTGCCGTGGGAAGACCTCGGCGAGGAGCCCGACCTGCGGGTGCTCGAGATGCGGGTGCGCGACAGCCGTGCGCGCTACGTCGTCGTCCGCAGTGACGATCCCCGCACCGGTGCCGGCGCCAGCGGCGAGCTCGAGGCGTTCAGCCTGCTGGAACGAGAGCCTGCGGTGGCGCTCGTGCTCGTGGGCGGGCTCGACCTGGTGCTGCGGCGCTCGTTCCTCGAGGGTGTCACGGCACCCGCCAGGCTCCCCGACGTCTCCGAAGCGTTGATGGTGTTCTTCGACCGTGCGGCGGCCGAGGGGCTCGACACGCGCGCGGTCGACGCGTGAGCGACGCGCGTACCGAGGCGGCGACGTCCCTGCGGGCGGCGCACGCGGCGGCCGCGGCGGGCGTTGGCGCTGGGATCGCAGGCGCGCACGTCGAGCTGCGCTCGGTCCGCAAGACGTTCGGCGACGTCGTGGCCGTCGACGACTTCACGATCGAGGTGGCGAAGGGGTCGTTCACGACCCTGCTGGGGCCCAGCGGCTGCGGCAAGACGACCACCTTGCGCTTGCTGGCCGGTTTCTTCGACCCGGATCACGGTGACGTGCTGATCGGCGGCGTGCGCCAGAACGGCGTGCCCCCCAACCGTCGCAACGTCTCGATCGTGTTCCAGGACTACGCCCTGTTCCCGCACATGACCGTGCTGCAGAACGTGAGTTACGGCCTGCGTCTCAGGCGCGTGAGCGCCGCCGAGCGAGAGCGGCGGGTGGACAGCGTGTTGGCCTTCCTGGGCCTCGACGACCTGCGCGCGCGCCACCCGTTCGAACTCAGCGGCGGCCAACAGCAGCGCGTGGCGCTGGGGCGTTCGATCGTGATGGAGCCCGACGTGCTGCTCATGGACGAGCCGCTCTCCAACCTCGATGCCAAGCTGCGCGTCCGCGTGCGCTCCGAGCTCACGTCCATCCAACGTGCCCTGGGTATCACCACCATCTACGTCACCCACGACCAGGACGAGGCGCTGAGCCTCTCGGACCGGGTCGCCGTGATGGCCGACGGGAAGCTGCAGCAGTACAGCGAACCCTGGGTGCTCTACCACGCGCCCGTCAACCGCTTCGTGGCGGACTTCGTCGGCGTCGCCAACGTCCTGCCGGGACGCGCTCGCAGTACGCACGACGGCGTCGCCACGGTGAGCTTGCCCGGCTGTGCGGAGGACGGACTGCGCTGCCTCGACCCGGGCGGGCGCGCGCTGGCTGGGGCCGAGGGGGGCGTGATGGTGCGGCCCGAGTGGTTCGCGGTGGAGGAAGCGGTCACGGCCGCGCCCGGGGCTGCGACCGCGCCCGGGGCTGCGACCGGCGCAGCGACCGGCCTGACGCTCGAGGGCGAGGTGCTCACGCGCTCGTTCCAAGGCGCCTTCGGCCGCGCATGGGTGCGGGTAGCTGACCTGGCCGAGCCGCTGGTGATCGATACCCCGCTCACACGACGCGATCACCTGGAGACCGGCACGCGCGTGCGCCTGCACGTGCCGCACGAGCGCGCGGTGGTGGTGGAGGATTAGCCGGGGTAACGTCCCACGGCACGGTTCGCCGATGGCGCCAACCCGACAGCGCTAGCATGGTGCCGACGCCCGCGCCCGTGCCTGTCCGTACGGTGCCGTCGGTCATGGGCACGCGCGAGCCATGCCGGAGGGAGCCCCTATGCGCGCACGTCTTCTTCCCGTCCGCTTCGCTGCTGCCGATGCCACCTTCGAAGCGCAACTCGAGCGCCTCGAGACGCTGCTCGGCGACGTTGCCACGTTCCTGCCAGCCGTCACCCTCGGTGATCCTCTCCCCCCATCGGACGCCGCCGTGTTCCCCCAGGTCCTTGGTGACGCCTACCGCGAAGTGGAGGCCTTGCGCGCCCTCGACCGACCACGCATCCTCGTGACGTCCGAGTTCGGCACCATGGCCATGTGGGACTGGGAGATCGCGCGCTACCTCGAGGAGGAGGGCGTGCCGACGCTCGCGCCCTACGAC
>PXAU01000104.1 GCA_003567075.1 Trueperaceae bacterium | reverse complement strand
TCGTCCTCGCGATCGGCAGCGACGTTGGCGCGGGATGCGCGCAGACTCGTCGCGCGCTGTCGTTGGTATCGCCCCGTCGACGCAAGCCGTGACGGGTGAAGGAGGGATTCGGCGTGTTCAGACTGCACCGGACCGCACGTGCACGGCGCGACAGGGTTCGCGAGGCGCACCATTGGGCCAAGGAGGTCACGGACTACATCAACGCCAAGTACGCCCCAGTCTCCATTCAGGCGTATGCGGAGCGCTTCGGTGACGTCGGTAAGATCCACTTCTTCTCCGACTACGCCGACCTCGCCACGCTGGAGCGGCTCATGGGCTTGTGGAAGCGCGACAAGGAGTACCGGGCGATGCTCGAGCGGGCGCGGGAGCTGTTCGTGGACGAGATCGAGGGCAGCTTCCACGACACGCTCATGCAGGCCGTCTAGCGCCCACCGTTCGGGTGGCTCCCCCGTCGTGGGGGGCGCTGCCGTCGCGGCAGAGCCCAGCGCATGCCCAGCGATGCCGAGCGGTGTGCTCGCGGGGGCGTTGTGCTGCCCCCTTGGTCGACGTTGCGAGGGGGCGTGTGTTGTGGTTGATGTGGGTTGTTGGATGTGAGGTTTATATTGATTTGATAACGCTGCAGGCGACACGTACCCCGACCTCGGAGGTCCAGCATGCGTTCATCGCTCTCGTACAGCATGTCGCTTCTCCTGCTCATCGGCGCGACCGGCGCCTCGGCTGCGCCCGACGCTGACGCCGTCATCCCCTTGCCGTCACCCGAGCGGACCGGCAGCCTGTCGATCGAGCAAGCCCTCGACGAACGGCGCTCGGTTCGCGAGTATCGCCCCGACCCGCTCGACCAAGCCCAGATCGCCCAGCTGGCCTGGGCCGCCCAAGGCGTCTCGGACACGCGTCGCGGGTATCGCACCGCCCCATCGGCGGGCGCCACCTTCCCGCTCGAGGTCGACCTGCTGATCCACGGCGTCGACGGTATCGACGACGGCGTGTACCGCTACCTGCCGGGCGAGCACGCGCTCCAGTTGCGCTTCGGCGGCGATCACCGCGAGGCGCTCGCCAGGGCCGCGCTCGGGCAGGCGTGGGTCAGGGAGGCGCCGGTCGTGATGGTGCTGTCGGCGGTGCTAGCGCGCACCGAAGGCCGTTACGGCGAGCGGGCCGAGCGCTACGTGCACATGGAGGCCGGTCACGCGGCGCAGAACGTCTACCTGCAGGCCGTGGCCCTCGAGATCGGCACCGTCGTGGTGGGCGCTTTCGACGACGACGGCATCGCCAGCGTCCTGCAGCTCGAGCGCGGCGAGCAACCGCTGTACCTGCTACCGCTCGGTCGCCTGCCGTAACGTCCCGCCTGCACGTCCCGGTGCCGCGGTAGCGTTGAGCGGATGAGGCGCGCCGGCACGCACGCGATCGAGAGGGTTCGCGCACGATGAGCCGTGCCCCGGTCACGGGCATGCGCGCCTTCTGGATCATCTGGTGGGGTCTGCTGCTCTCGTTCACGGGCTCTGGCTTCACCCGCTTCGGGCTGAGCGTCTGGGTCTACCAGATGTCGCGCGACGCCGAGGCGTTCGCGCTGCTGCTCTTCTTCGGCATCCTGCCGCTCAGCCTGGGTGCGCTGGTGGCGGGACCGCTCGTGGACCGCTGGGATCGCAAGCGGGTGCTGGTCGTCGCGACCGCCTTGGCGAGAGTGCCAACGGTCGCGGTGATCCTGCTCTGGTGGCAGGGCGGGCTCGAGGTGTGGCACGTGTACCTGGCCGTCGCTGCGAACGGGCTCGCCAACGCCTTCGTGCTGCCGGCGTTCGACGCCAGCATCCGGATGCTGGTCCCGCGCGAGCGGCTCGGCCAGGCGTCGGGCTTCAGCCAACTGGTGCAGTCGCTGGGCGTCGTCGTGGGGCCCCCGCTGGCAGGCCTCCTCCTGGCGACCCTCGGGCTCGGGTCGATCTTCGCGGTCGACGTCGCCAGCGCGGTGCTCGCGCTCGTCGCGTTGGCGGCGGCCTCGATTCCCAATCCTGGCCGCCTGTTGGACGATGGCTCGAGCGTGCTGGCATCGTTCGCCTTCGGTCTGCGCTACGTGGTGGCGCGGCCGGCGTTCGTGTTCCTCGCTGGTTTCCTGGCACTGACCGTACTCGGCTCATCGTTCGTCTATGCGCTCTCGGGACCGTTGGTGCTGGGCTTGGGCGACGAGGCCACGCTCGGCCTCGTCTATGCGGCGTACGGCATCGGCGCCGTGGCCGGTGCGGTCGCCATCGGCGCCTGGGGCGGCCCCGCGAGGCGCATCCCGGGCATGCTGGCGGCCGCGCTCATGTTGGGTATCGGCACCGCCCTCACCGGGGCGCGCGCCGATGCGCTCTGGATCGGCGTGATCATCGCCGGGCTGGGCGCCGCCCAGGCGGTGCTGCTGGCGCTCAACCGGGTGGTGTTCCAGGAGCACGCGGCCCCCGAGGTGCTCGGGCGCGTGTTCGCCTTCCGCATGGTCCTGACGGCCGCCGCCCAGGCCGGCGGGATCGTGCTGGCGGGCAGCCTGGCCGAACGCGCGTTCGAGCCAGCGATGATGCCCGGTGGTGCGCTCGAGCCCGTGCTCGGGCCGCTGCTCGGCAGCGGCGAAGGCCGCGGCGCGGCGCTGATGCTGGTGATCATCGGAGCGCTCATGAGCGTGCTCACGCTCGCCGCGATCGCGTCAGCGCGCGTACGGCGCCTCGAGGACGACCTCGTCGCCATGGGCGACGGCGCCGACCACGTCCATCAGCACGAAGCCGACGCGTCGATGCGGGAACAGCCGGCGGGGTGAGTCGCGCCGAACGCGGATCAACCTGCCGAACCCGAGTCCGAAGCCTCGTCCTCGAGCACGTACCGCGTGGCCCAGGCGGCGATCACGCCACCGGCGTAGGCGGCGTCGCGGCGATCGTCGAGCAGATGGCTCGCGCCCTCGAGCGCCACGAAGCTCTTCGGGTGCCGGGCGGCAGCGTACAATCGTTCGGCCTGCTCGATGGGAACGGTGCGATCCGACGGCGAGTGCAGGACCAGCACGGGCCGCTCCAGCTCGGCCAGGGCCTCCGGCAGGTCCGAGTCCCGCAGGTCCTCGACGAACTGACGCGTGATGGTGAAGGGACGGCCGCCGATGTCGACCGTCGCGCT
>PXAU01000044.1 GCA_003567075.1 Trueperaceae bacterium | reverse complement strand
GGTCGGCGGTCGACGCTTCGGGCGCCGACGCCGGTGGTGACGCCGCGCTCGCCGAGCGTCTCCGCAGCATCGAGACTGCTCTCGGGCGCGCGGCGATCGACGTGCTGGACGAGGCCGTCACGCCCATCTCCGTAGCCGACGTGCGCGCTGCCCTCGCTCGCGACGAGGCGTTCCTCGACGTGGCCTGGCTCGAGCGCTCGGTGGTCGTGACCTGGATCGACCATCACAGCTCCGTGACGAGCGTGCGTGCCGGCTCGGTCGACGAGCTCGCCGCGCTGGTGACGGACGCGCGCGCGGCGTTGGGGCCACCCCAGACGCCACGGCCGACGGCGATGACCGCTGACGAGCCTGCGCGATCGGAGCCGGCGCCGCCCTCCCCGCCTCCAGGGCGAGACGCCCTCGACCGACTCGGGCGCCTGCTCCTGCAGCCCGTGGTCGCTGGGCGTCCGCTGCCAGACCGACTCTACGTCTCGCCCGATGGGCCGCTCTCGTTACTCCCCTGGGACGCGCTCGGATGGCACGAGGGCCGCTTGGGGGACGCCGTCACGGTGATGCGCTCGCCATCGCCCCGGTCGTTCGTCAAGCGCCGCGAGGAGGTGCATGCCGGTGCCGCTAACGCCGAGCGGTCGCCACGACCCGCGCGACGAAGCCGCTCGCGCAGGTCGCTGGGGCCGCCCCTGGTGTTCGCCGATCCCGACTTCGGCGCACGCGCGGTCGATGCGGCGCCGACCACGGCCATGCGAGGCGAGTTCGGCCAGCAGGCGACGTTCCCGCCCGACTCGTACCGCGCCTGGTTGCGCGGGCTACGGCTCCCTCGCCTGCCGCACTCGCGCGCCGAGGCGGGCGTGGTGCGCGATGCCTGGCCCGACGCGCGGGTCCTGCTCGGGCGCGACGCCACCGTGCGCGCGCTGGTCGAGGCGCAGCGGCCGCGGGCGCTGCACGTCGCGGCCCACGGGTTCCTCTACCCAGGCGGCGACGAGACACATCCACTGCTGCGGCCGGTGCTGGCACTCGCAGGCGCTCGGACGGTCGCGCGTGACCCCGAGGCTGCGGTCGGCGCGGCCTTCCTGCCGGCGTTGGCGCTGATGAGCCTCGACGTCGACGGGACCGAGTTGGTGGTGCTCTCGGCCTGCTCGACGTCGCTCGGTGACCTGCATCCGGGTGAAGGGGTGGCGGGCATGGCACAGGCCCTACTCACCGCCGGCGCGCGCTGCGTGATCGCCACCTTATGGCGCGTTCCCGACGACGCGGCGCTGGCCGTGATGCGCGCCTTCTACGACGGGCTCAGCGAGGGCTCGACGCCCGACGCGGCGCTGCGTCGCGTGCGACGCACGGCGCGCGGGGCGGCCGGTCAGGCAGCCGAGGCCTTCGTGGCGTGGGGATGAGCGAGGGCCCTCGTTCCGCCCGTCGGCTCGCGCCATCGCCCGTGGGTGAGAAGCGGACACACGAGCACGGGCGGGCTGACGCCTGCGCCGGCGGTCAACCCACCTGTTGTGGTGCCGCCACGGGCGGCCAATCCACCTGCGGTTACTCCACCGGCGTGATGCTGCCCGTCGTGAGCCCGTAGGCGAAGGCGTCCTCGTCGGTGCCGACGTAGATGTTGGTGGTGCGGCTGAACTGCGGGTTCATGGTGTCGGCTACCACCGCCACGAAGGAGTCACGTCCGTCGGCGGGCTGGTCGAGGGTGACCGTGACCTCCGCGCCGCAGCCGTAGGCGTCGAGCAGTTCGCGGCTGACCGCCACGTGCTGCCACGGCTCGAGCGTGATGCCGCAGGCGCCGACGCCGCCGGTCACGTACGAGAACCCGATCCGCTCGAGCCCCACCGTGCCGGCGGGCACGGGCGTCGCGTCGGCGGCGGATACGGTGCGGCCGGCGTCGGCTGGCAGTGGTTCGGACGGGCTCGTCGCCGGCGCATCGTCGTCGGCCTCGGCCGTCGTGGGTGTGGTCGGGGTCGTGGGTGTCGTCGGCGTGCCGGGCGTGTCGGGTGGCACAGGAGCGACCGCGCTCCCTGGGTCGTCGGGCCCGACCACCACGACGTTGCTGCCGGGCGGGCTGGGGAGCGAGGGGGTGTCGGGCGTGGTCGGGACGGCGGGCGCCGTTGGCGCCGCGGCGGGCGGTGGAGACGTTGGCTGCGAGCCGCCGAGGTTGAACAGCGTCCACATGATGCCCCCGGCCACCGCCACCAGGCCAGCGATCAGGGCGAAATCCACGAGACGGTGACGCATGCCGACAGGGTACCGCTACGTTCATGGGTGGCATGAGCGGCCCGCGACCGCGGCCAGCGGCCCGGCCGAGCCTGTCGCCGCTGGTGCTAGGCTGCGCCGTGCTCCTCGACCTCGCGCTGGTGATCGTCGGCATCGTGGGGCTGGCTTACGGTGGCGACCTGCTGGTTGCGAACGCCTCGCGCCTGGCGCGCGCGTTCGGCTTGAGCCCCATGGTGATCGGCTTGACGGTGGTGGCCTTCGGCACCAGCGCGCCGGAGCTGGCGGCCTCGCTGGCGGCGGCGCTGCGTGGCGCGCCGGAGATCGCGCTGGCGAACGTGATCGGGTCGAACATCGCCAACGTGGGCCTGATCCTGGGTGCGTCGGCGCTCATGGCGCCGCTGGCGACCACGTGGGGGTTCGTGCGCCGCGAGGGGGCGTTCATGATCGCAGCCACGCTGCTCACGGGGGTGCTGCTGCTCGACGGCATGCTCGGTCGGCTCGATGCGGCCGTGCTCGTGCTCGGCTTGTTCGCCTTCCTGCTGGTCAGCTTCCGGGGCGACGGCGGTGGCTCGGGCCCGCGCCGGAAGGCCACGGCGGGCACGGCGCGGGCGCCGCGTTGGCGTCCGGCGTTGCTGGCGCTCGTGGGCGTGGGGCTGCTGGCGCTCGCGGCGCAGGCGCTCGTCACCGGCGCGGTGCACCTGGCGGAGACCTGGGGCGTGTCGCAGCGCGTGATCGGGCTGACCATGGTGGCGGTAGGGACCAGCCTGCCGGAGCTGGCGAGCAGCGTCGCGGCGGCGCTTCGGCGCGAGTCCGACATCATCCTGGGCAACATCGTCGGCTCGAACGTGTTCAACCTGCTGTCGGTGCTCGGCATCGCCGGACTGATCCACCCCTTGCAGGCGGACGTGGCCGCCATCCGCCT
>PXAU01000128.1 GCA_003567075.1 Trueperaceae bacterium | reverse complement strand
CTTTGGCTCCACAGCTTCGTGGTTCGCGGCGCGCCGCCTTGGCGAGCAAACGCCTCCTCGAGGACTCCAACGAGAGCGTCACCGAAGTCCCCCAGATCCTCGGCGTCGCCCGCTGCACCCTCTACCACTCCCTCAAGAACGGCAACGGGGGCAGCTGATGCGCTGGTACCGACGCAGCACAGACCAACGAACCGGCGAGCAGCCCTACGACCACCGCGACATCGCCGAACGGAAGCTCGACCGCCCCCGCCACTACGGCGAGACCGTTGACGCCGCCCTCTCCTCGTCTCGTTGGTTGGCCCAAACATGGCTTGCCACCGCCGGCTCGAACCCACAACCCACAAGAAGCACTGCGCTCACCGCGGTTGAGGTAGCACCTCGCTCCGAGCAGTGTTCGTCACCGATTGACACACGCGCGCGCACGTCAGATACTAGTGGCACAACTCCCCGGCTCACGCCGGTTGGGCGGTCCATGAGGCCGCCTGCTTTTTGTATCGTGCGAAATCATGCGCAGCATCATCTACGTCGACGGGTTCAACCTGTACTACGGGGCCCTGAAGGGTGGACCGCACCGTTGGCTGAATCTCGACCGGTACTTCGCCCTCCTCCGCACGGATGATGACGTCCAGCGCATCTGGTACTTCACAGCGGTCATCGCAGGGCCCCGGCGGAGCCGGCAACTCGCGTACCTCCAGGCCCTGAAAGCGACGCCTCGTGTAGCGATTCAGTACGGCCAGTACAAGGAGAAGGTCGTTCGCTGCACGGTGGCTGAGTGCGACTGCGCCGGCCTTCGGGAGTTCCGCGTGCCCGAGGAGAAGGGGACGGACGTCAACATCGCGGTCCAGATGCTCGACGACGCCTACCAAGGCCTGGCCGATCGCCTGGTACTCGTCTCGGGCGACTCCGACCTCGTTCCAGCGATCCGCACCGTCAAGCGGCGGTTCCCCGAGATCCAAGTGATCGTGTACGTCCCCGCTCGCGACCCCCGCCGCGGCGCCGCCCGGCAGCTTCGAACCGCTGCCGACAAGGACAAGACGCTGCCCCTCGACCTGCTCCGACGAGCGCAGTTCGACGTCGTGGTCCAGACGCCCAAGGGAAGCGTCGTCCGGCCCGATGCCTGGGCGTAGGGTCTCTCGTCTCGATGCCACCGTGCGTGGCGGACAGTGGCCAGGCGCCGACGTCGGCCGACGGGCACTCGATCGAGACGCGCAAGGCACCGCCTTCCCGGACCAAGCGGTGCTCGATGGGCAACCGATCGCGTGGGCCGGGTAGCATCGGAGCCTCGGCTTCGCTCACCGTATGCGGGTCATGATCGTCCCGGGGCTTCTCGAACGTCCAGCTGCACAACCACTGGCTCTGGAGCCGAACCTCTCGCCTCACGCTCGAGCCTTCGTGAGACACAAGCGCGGTCGCAGCTCACGGTCAAGACGCGACCGTCACCGGCGTGGCCGACGACGCACGACTCGGTGAACTGCTCGAAGAACTCGGCCCGGCCGTCGGCACGCCGCACTCACGGGCGATGGGCAAGGGTCCATTCGAACCGAGACCACGCGGGCGATCCGAGACCGGCCGGGCGCTCTCTTGCTTCGTCCACGACCGCCGCATCGTCATCGTCCACGCCTTCCGCCAGAAGACCCGCACCAAACCTGGACACGACCTCGCCATCGCGCGCCGGCGCGCCAAGAGATCCAACGTGGCTGAACTCGAGCACCGATCGGTCAACCACGACCACGAGGCGATCCTCGCCCACGCCCGCCAACGCCGCGGATTCCAGCAGGCCCACGACGCCCTGGAGGCCGAGTACCAGGTCGCCAACGAACGCATCGCGGCGCGAGCGTACGCCGGTCTTGCCCAAGACGCCGTCGCCCAACGCATGGGGACCACCAAGAGCGCCATCTCGCGCCTCGAGCGTTCCGGCAAGCACGCGCCGTCGATCGGCACGCTCCAGCGCTACGCCGAGGCGGTCGGCTGCGAGCTCAAGATCGAGCTCGTTCCAAGGGCCGGCCAAGCTTGGAACCGGTCCGACTCGCGCCAGCCGACGTGAACACGTCACACGTGCGGCACGCCCACGACAGACTGGGGTTGCGCCTCGCGCTGGTGAAGCGCGGACGGTAACGCGACGAAACCACCCATGTCGCGTTCGGCAGCACGCTGCAGCTCGTCCAGGAGATCCGACCCTGCGGGTGGGGGCACGTTCAGGTCGAGATCGCGCGTGGCGCGCACAGTGCCAGGCGGGCGTAGCTCGAGCTCGGCCGCCTCACAGAAGGGTTAGAAGGTGAAGATCGGGGACGCCTGAACCGCGGAGGACTCGGCGGAGACACGCCATGCGCATGCGAGCACGGACATCCGAACACCGTATCGTGTAGTGCCCGGATGCGGCGCCTTCGGTGCATGGGCACAGCGCCGCCAGCCAACGCGAGCGGAACCACGTAGGATGCGCATGGGCGACACCAGCAATCCGTCGAGCACCGTGTCGTCACCGTGCTCGTCAGCGACGCTCAACAGCGCGCCGCTAGCCCTCGAACCGAACCCAACATCACGACGAGCAAGCGGTATGCATACGAGCATCGTGGGCGCACACCATGGGGCTCGCCAAGCCAGAGACTGACCACCAAACCGGAACTCCCCCAGACGCAGTCGCGACCACGGTCCTCGTCACAGACGCAATCCAGACGTCAGTCAGTGAACGACAAGCCCCAGGCCGCACTCCTACTCAGCGGGTTGAAGGGTCGAGTCCTACACGACCAATCAAGTACCGTCCAAGACGCTGTTTCTTCCACTTCGGGGCAGGTCCTGGACGGTGTTCTTTCGGGGCTGCGGTTTCTTGGTAGCCAGCGAGCGCTGCGACTCCCGACGAACGACGCAAAGGAGCGGGTCGGCGCTTCATGACCATCACCGAACCACCGCGATCTCGATGCCAACCTCCAGATCCCGCCAGGCACGGTCGGCCGTGAGCGCCGGCACACCGTACCGCTGAGCCAGTGCGAGACACGCATGATCCGCGAGTGACAAGCCGACCGTGCGGGTCCGTTGCCACAGCGCCGCAGCGGCCTCGGCGTCCGCAGGCGTGAACGAAACGATGACGGCTCCCTCTGCGGCGATCGCGGCGTCGAGCCCGACCACGTCGGCGCCGCGACGGG
>PXAU01000025.1 GCA_003567075.1 Trueperaceae bacterium | reverse complement strand
CTTCATGGAGGCCTTGATGGTCCGGAGCATGTCCCCCCTCGTCGCTCGTACGGCTGACCTGCGGGTCGCACGCGCACTCCCATTGTCAGGGCAACGGCGATCCGGGCGGGTTACCGCGAAATGGTGCCTGGCCGTCGTCGCCATCGCTGCCCTTCGCAGGGGTGACTCGCCCGCGCTGGGACGCGTGCGCCGGACCAGGCATGGCAGATCGTGAACCTGGCTTCACCCAAGCCTCCCTCCCCTCACCGGCGGGCATGCCAGCCTCATGGCGATGGGCTGCAGATGCGGAGCCGCCTGGCTTCGCGACCCCACGAGGAGGCGTCCCATGCGTAACCGAGCGGTCGTCGCATCGATCTGGATCGCCGCGCTGCTGGCCGGTGTGGCCGCGGGCGGCGAGATCACCGTCAACGGCACCGGCCTGGTGTGGACCGAACCCGACCAGGCGACCCTGGACGTCGGCTGGACCGGTATCGAGCCGGAGGTGGCCACCGCCGTCGCCCGGGCGGACGAGGCCGTCGCTGCGATCCGCGAGGCCCTCGGGGACCTCGGCATCGACCCAGCGGACGTCCGCACGGTCCACTACGCCGTCTGGCGCGAGGACCGCTGGGACGACAGCGGCGAGCCGCACCCGATCGGCTACCGTGTCCACCACAGCCTCCAGCTCGTCGTGCATGACGTCGAGCTGGTCGGCAGCGCCATCGCCGCCGCCGTCGACGCGGGTGCCAATCAGATCGGCGGCATCGCCTTCGCGGTCACCGACCGCGTCGCGGTGGAGACCGAGGCGCGCGCCGCTGCCTTCGCGGCGGCGCGGCAACGCGCCGAGCAACTGGCTGCGTTGGCGGGCGTGACCCTTGGCACCGTCACCTCGCTGGAGGAGCTCGAGCCGCGCCCCGCCTACACGATGGTCGCTGCCGACATGGGCGGTCGAGGCGGAGCCCCGGTGGCCGCGGGGCGGCACGCGGTCGAGGTCGTCGTGCGGGTCACCTTCGCGACGCTCGACTAGCGCCCGGTCACAGCGAGCGCCTGGTTGCGGTGAGCGCCTGGTCGCGGCACGATGTCGGTGCTCCCTATGCCAGCACAGGCGATGATGGGGCATGGTCACCACGATCTCGTGCATGAGTGCCAACTACGTGGCGCGGCCGTTGGGCTACCGCATGACGGAAGGCTGGTCGCAGGGCGACGCCGCCACCAACGCCGCCTTCCAGCCGCTCGAGACGTACGCCGAGCGCCTGGGCGCGCTTCTCGCTGAGGTGCGCGCCCTCGGGTTCGAGGCCGTCGATCTGTGGCTCGCGCACCTCCACCCCAGTTGGGCGACCGACGAGCACGTCGGCATCGCGCGCGATCTGCTGGCCGAGCATCGGCTCGAGCTCGTGAGCCTGGCCGGCGGCTTCGGTGGGGATCGCGAGAGCTTCCTCCGGAGCTGTCGGCTCGCCGCGGCCTTGGGCGTCCGGATCCTCGGCGGCGACACGCCGCTCCTCGGGAGTGACCGAGCCTTCGTGATCGACACCTTGCGGGAGCATGGCTGCGTCCTCGGCGTCGAGAACCATCCGGAGAAGAGCCCTCAACAGCTGCTGACGCGCATCGGCGACGACGCCCGTGGCGCCATCGGCGCGACGCTGGACACCGGCTGGTTCGGCACGCACGGCTACGATCCGGTCGCCGCGGTCCACGAGCTCGCTGATGCGCTGGTGCACGTGCACCTGAAGGACGTGCTCGCGGTCGGGGCACACGACACCTGCCGTTTCGGCCAGGGCGTGGTGCCGATCCAAGCCTGCGTACGGGCGCTGCTGGAGGTCGGTTACGAGGGACCCATCAGCATCGAGCACGAGCCTGCCGACAGCGACCCGAGCGAGGACCTGCGGTCGAACCTGCGCATGCTGCAGGCGTGGCTGCGATGAGCGGCCCGGTGCGCGTCGCCATCGTCGGCTGCGGCAACATCGCCGGGCCGTACGCCGCCACCATCACCACGTTTCCCGAGACCACGCTCGTCGGCGTCGTTGATGTCGATGCTGCCCGCGCCGAGGCCTTCGCGGCCGAGCACGCGTGCCAGGTGTACCCGACGCTCGATGCGTTGCTGGCCGACGACGGCGTCGATCTGGTCGTGAACCTCACCATCCACTACGCGCACGAGGCCGTCACCCGCCGCTGCCTCGAAGCTGGCAAGCACGTGTACAGCGAGAAGCCGCTGGCGATGACATTCGAGCAGGGGCACGCGCTGGTCGAGTTGGCCGAGCGCTGCGGCCGACGCCTCGGTTGCTCGCCCTTCGCCTTCATGGGCGAGGCGCCGCAGACCGCCTGGAAGGCCATTCGCGACGGCGCCATCGGCCAGGTACGGCTCGTCTACGCCGACGTCAACCACGGTCGCATCGAGACCTGGCATCCGGCGCCCGCGCCCTTCTACCAGGTGGGGCCGCTGTTCGATGTTGGGGTCTACCCGCTGGCGCTGGTCACCGCCATGTTCGGTCCAGCGCGCCGCGTCTCGGCCTATGGCCGCGTCCTGCACGCCGAACGCGTGACGAAGGACGGCTCGCCCTTCACGGTCGAGGCACCGGACTGCGTGATCGCCTCGCTGGAGCTGGAGACCGGTGTCCTCGTGCGCCTCACCACCAACTTCTACGTCGGCAAGCAGGGCCGGCAGGTGGGCGTCGAGTTCCATGGCGACACGGGCTCGCTGCATCTCTCCGACTGGCAGCGGCCCGACGCCGAGGTCGCCGTCGCGCCCTACGGCGGTACCTACGAGCCAGTCGCGCTGTTACGGCCCTCGAGCGGCATGACCTGGGGCCTGGGCGTGCGCGAGCTGGCGCAGGCGCTGCTCGAGCAGCGCCCCCACCGCGCCTCCGGTGAGCATGCTGCCCACGTGGTGGAGATCCTCGCCGCCATCGACCGCTCGGTGCGCGAGGGGTGCGCGACCGACGTGCGATCGACGTTCTCGCCCCCGGCACCGATGCCGTGGGCGGCAGGAGGTCCGACGTGATCACCGACCTCGGCCACACGGCCCTACGCGTCCGCGACCTGGGCCGAGCCCTGGCCTTCTACGCGCGCCTCGGGCTCCGTGAGGCGTTCCGCTTGCACGACGACGACGGGTCGCTGCTGCTGGTGTACGTCCACGTCGGCGGCGACCGCTTTCTGGAGTTGTTCCCGGG
>PXAU01000280.1 GCA_003567075.1 Trueperaceae bacterium | reverse complement strand
GCGCGTTCTGCACGGGCGAGCACGAGATCATGGACTACCACGACGGCAAGATGCTGCGGCGCTACATCAGCGACACCGCCAAGATCCTGCCGCGCCGTCGCAGCGGCGTCTGCGCGAAGCATCAGCGTCGCCTCTCCACGACGATCAAGCGCGCGCGCATGCTGGCGATCATCCCGATCACGGAGAAGTTGGTCCGCAAGTGAACGTCATCCTGCTGGAACCGGTCGAACACCTGGGCGAGGCCGGCGACGTCGTCAGGGTCCGGCCGGGCTACGCCCGCAACTTCCTGGTGCCGCAGGGCCTGGCCCTGCCGGCCACCGCCGCGAACCAGAAGGAGCTGCAGGCTCGACTGTCACAGCGCGCCAAGCAGCTCTCCGAGCGCAAGGGCGACGCCGAGCGGCTGAAGGAGCTGCTAGGCGACGCCTCGGTCGAGATCAAGGTGCGCGCCGGCGAGGAGCGCATCTACGGCTCGGTGGGCACCCGCGACATCGCCGCCGCCTTGCTGGCCGCGCTCGACGTCGAGATCGACCGACGCAAGATCGACCTGCGCGAGCCGATCAAGATGTTGGGCGAGTACGTGGTGCCGTACCGACCCCACCCCGAGGTCACGATCGACCTGCGACTCAACGTGGTGGCGGAGGAGTAACGCGCTGCTGATCGCATGATCGGCGCCTCTTGACGCGGCGCCTCTTGACTGCAGGGGCGGGACCGTCTGGTCCCGCCCCATCGTCATGGAAGCGCCGCACGATGCCGGCGGCTACGGCTGGCCGCCCGCGAGCAGCTCCGGCACCGTCGCCGCCGTGAGTGCATCGACCAGGTACCCGAGCGCGACCGTGGCCAGCACGAAGGCAGCCACCAGGGCCCGCAGGTAGCGCCCGCCCAACAGCCGGTACAGCAGCACGCCCTCGGGCAACGAGAGTCCGGTGGCGCCGATGAGGAATGCGCTGACGACGCCCAGGCTGGCGCCGCCGGTCAGCAGCGCCCCGCCGAGCGGAAGCAGTACGGCTGTGGAGGCGTACACCGGGACTCCGACCAGCACCGCCAGCGGCACCGCCAGCGGCCCCGCGGCCTCGAGCGAGCGGCCGATGACGTCGACGTCGACGCGCCCATGGAGCGCCGCCCCCAAGACCGCAACGGCGACCAACACGGGCGTGAGCCGCCCCAGGTCGCGCCGGGCCGCCTTGACGGCGCGCCCGATTCGGCCTGGCCACGGAAGCGTACCGCCCTCCTCCGCCGCCACGCAGCCGACCGCGCCGTCGTGCGGGCGCGGCCGCACCCGGACGAGCGCCAGGGCGCCCGCTACGACCACGGCCAGCAGCCCCGCCAGGAGAACGAAACCGACCGCCAGCGGCACGCCAGCAAGGGTCGCGAGCAGCGCCACCGTCGCCGGGTTGACGATCGGCGAGATGATCAGGAACGCCGTGGTGGCCAGCGGTGGCACGCCCGCGGCGTGCATGCCCGCCACCAGCGGCACCGTCGAGCAGGTACAGAAGGGCGTGAGCGCGCCCAAGCCCAGCGCCGCGACGGTGCTGCGCCAGGGTGCGCCGCCCAACGCGGCCTGCAGTCGGGCTGGTCCAAGGCTGAGGACCATCACGTGCGCGGCGAACACAACCGCCAGGTAGATCGCCGCGAACGACGCAAGCCACGAGAGCGCGTACTGGGCGGTCGCCGCCACGCCGCTACGCCGCCCCGGTGAGGGTGCCCCACGCTCGCGCGATGGTGCGCAGGCCCTCGAGCCTGCGCACGAGCGCCGCGAGGAGGCTCCGTTCCGCTCGCAGCACCGGTCCGCGCCGCAGCAGCGCCTGTTCGGCGTCGGCGTGGCGCTCGCGCACGCGCTCGAGGGCGAAGCGCTCGAGGGCGTAGGGGCTGTGCATCATGATCGGTCCTTCCCGGCGGCGCCGGCGCCACCTAGGTTACTAGGTTTCTAGCGCTTTTGCGGCGCGGTGGGCGTTCGTTGCCGGGCCGCAACGCAGCGATCTCGGGTCAGCAGTCGTCGGCAGCCACGCAGCCCCCGCGACCGTCACCGCTGCGCACGCTGGCGGCGGGAACGCCCACGTCGGCGCAACACTCTTCGGTCAGGTACGCCACCAGCCCCCGGATGGCGCCGAAGTCGGCGCGATTGAGCACCTCGGCGCCGACCTTGTGCTGGCGTACCAGCCCGGCCTGCACCAGCATCTGGAGGTGGTGGGCGAGGGTCGAGCGGGGCATCCCGCCGAGCCGCTCCTGCACTTGGTGGACCGGCAGCCCGTCGTCGCCGGCGCGCACGAGCGCGCGGAAGATGGCCAGGCGCGCCTCGTGACCGAGGGCCGCCAGTGCGTCGGCGGCACTACTGGGGTACAGGGCCTTGGGCGCGATCGTCATGCCACTAGTGTAGCTACGCGACCTAGCCTTGTCAACTAGATTCCTAGTTATAACGTTAGCAAGCGCTTACTGCCCGCCGCTCCGGGGTCGCTCGCCTCGGCGCGCCGCGCTTCACTCCGCGCCGGCGCTCACGGTCGGAAACGCTCCACCCGGATCATGTTGGTGGTGCCGCGCATCCCGAAAGGGACACCGGCAGTGATCACGTAGCGCGCCCCCGGTTCGATCAGGTCGCGACCCGTGATCGCCTGCGTCCACACCTCCACCATCTCGTCGGTGGAGGTGATGTCCTCGGAGGCGTGCGTGAGCACGCCCCACGACACCGACAACTGCCGGCACACCCGCTCGTACGGGGTGACCGCCAGGATCGGCGCGTTCGGTCGGTAGCGCGACACGCGCGCCGCGGTCGTGCCCGATGCCGTGAACGACACCACCAGCTCAGCGCCGAGCGCGTTGGCGATCTTCACCGCGCCCGACGACACGGCGTCGGCGGTCGTGTCGTCGGGTTGCGGCGCCTGCTCACGCATGTGGTCGATGTACTGCGGATCGCGTTCCACCGCCCGGGCGATGCTGTCCATCATGCGCACCGCCTCGAGCGGATAGGCGCCGATCGCGGTCTCGCCGGAGAGCATCACCGCATCGGTGCCGTCGTAGATCGCGTTGGCGACGTCGGAGGACTCCGCCCGGGTCGGCATCCGGCTGGTGATCATCGACTCCAGCATCTGGGTCGCCGTCACCACCGGCTTGCCGGCCTCGATGCACTCACGGATGATGCGCTTCTGGATCTGCGGCACCTGCTGCAGCGGCACCTCCACGCCCAGGTCGCCGCGGGCCACCATCACGCCGTCCACCTCACGCAAGATCTCCGTGAACCGCTGCACTGCGCCGGGCTTCTCGATCTTGGCCATCAGCTTGGCGTTCGACCCGGCACGGACCATGTAGTGCCGCGCCAGGAGCAGGTCGTCGCGCGAGCGCACGAAGCTCATCGCCACCCAATCGACGCCGAGCTCGGCGCCGAAGGCCAAGTCCACGGCGTCCTTGTCCGTCAGCGCAGGAAGCGACAGATCGGCGTCCGGGATGTTGAT
This sequence comes from Trueperaceae bacterium, assembly GCA_003567075.1. Taxonomy (GTDB): domain Bacteria; phylum Deinococcota; class Deinococci; order Deinococcales; family Trueperaceae; genus CSSed10-48. Next base: position 10,310 of record PXAU01000280.1, on the reverse strand, counting down.
GCCCTTGTTGTTCGAGAGCACGCCTCCCGCCACGACCTCGGTGACGATCGCGTTGCCCTCGATCCGTTCGACCCGCAGCTTGAGGCGGCCGTCGTCGAGGAGCAGCGAATCACCGGGCTTGACGTCCTCGCACAGGTTGCGGTAGGTCACCCCCACCCGGGTCTGGTCACCGGGGCTGTCGTCATCGCAGGTGAGCCGGAAGGTGGCGCCCGGCTCGAGCGTCACCTCCGCGTCCGCGAAGCGCGCGGTGCGGATCTTGGGGCCCTGCAGGTCCTGCAGGATGCCGACCGCGCGTCCACGCCGCTCGCTCACCTTGCGGATCCGCCCCACGTTCGCCTCGTGGAGATCGTGCTCGCCGTGCGAGAAGTTGAGCCGGAACACGTCGACGCCAGCCTCGACCAACGCTTCGATGGTGGCCTCGTCGCTCGTTGCCGGGCCCAGCGTGGCGACGATCTTGGTGCGCCGCGTGCCGTTGATCACGAGCGGAAGGCGTCGCGGCCCAGGAAGCGGGCCGCGTCGCCGAGCTCCGCTTCGATGGCCAGGAGGCGGTTGTACTTCGCCAGCCGGTCGCTGCGGCTCGCCGAACCCGTCTTGATCTGGCCCGCGTTGACGGCCACGGCAAGGTCCGCGATGAAGGCGTCCTCGGTCTCGCCCGAGCGGTGGCTGATCATCGAGCGGTAGCCCGCTCCCTTGGCGAGCTCGATCGCATCCAGCGACTCCGACAGCGTCCCGATCTGGTTCACCTTGACCAGGATGGCGTTGCCGACATGCTCGCGGATGCCGCGCCCGAGCCGTTCGACGTTCGTGACGAAGAGGTCGTCGCCGACGATCTGCGTCCGGTCGCCGAGCTTCGCCGTCAGCGCCGACCAGCCGGCCCAGTCGTCCTCGTGCAGGCCGTCCTCGATCGAGAGGATGGGGAAGCGCTCGACCCAGTCGGCCCAGTACTCGACCATCTCCGCCGCGCTCAACACCGCGCCCTCACCCTCGAGGTGGTAGGCACCGTCGCGGTAGAACTCGCTCGCAGCCGGGTCGAGCGCCAAGGCGATCTGCTCACCGGGAGCGTAGCCAGCCTTCTCGATGGCCTCGAGCAGCACTTCGACCGCCTCGACGTTGCTCTTCAGATCCGGCGCGAAGCCACCTTCGTCACCGACGTTGGTGTTGTAACCGCGTCCCGCGAGCACCTTCTTGAGCGCATGGAACGTCTCGACCCCAGCCCGCAGGGCCTCCGAGAAACGCTCGAAGCCGACCGGCGCCAGCATGAACTCCTGCATGTCGACGTTGTTGTCGGCGTGCGCGCCGCCGTTGATCACGTTCATCATCGGCACCGGAAGCGTCCGCGCGCCGGTGCCGCCGAGGTAGCGGTAGAGCGGCAGGTCGAGTGCGGCCGCGACTGCTCTAGCGCTGGCGAGCGAGACGGCCAGGATGGCGTTCGCGCCGAGCCTCGCCTTGTTCGGCGTCCCGTCGAGCGCGATCATCGTCTCGTCGAGGTTGGCCTGATCGAGGGCATCGACGCCGAGCAGGGCCTCGGCGATCGGGCCGTTGACGTTCGCGACCGCGTTCTGGACACCCTTGCCGCCGTAGCGGGCGTCGCCGTCCCGGAGCTCGACCGCCTCGTGGACGCCGGTGCTGGCGCCAGAGGGGACGGCGGCGCTGGCCTCGACGCCGCTGCTGAGGGTGACGGTGGCGCCGACGGTGGGGTTGCCGCGCGAGTCGAGCAGTTCGATAGCGCGGATGTCGTCGATGATGGTCATGATGGTTCCTCCAAGAGGGACGGCGCCGCTTCGCGCGACCCCATCCGAGCGGCCGCTCACGGCCGCGACTCAGCCAGTGCGCAGGGGCACGACCATCGCCAGGTAGGCCGGATCGCTCAGGTCGGTCGCGACGGAAGGCGTGGTCGTACCGGAGAACTCGAGCTGCATGTCGCCGGCGATGGGGCCGACGGCGTCGGCCAGATACTTGGCGTTGTACGCCAGCGCGATCTCGGACTCGCTCCCCTCCTGGAGCACGTCGATCGCCTCCTGGGCGCGGCCGTAGCTTCCTTCGGCGGTGATCTGCAGGACCCCGTCCTTGATGAAGAGGTCGACGCGATGGTTGGCCGACTTGTCGGCCATGACCGCGACCCTGGCCACGGCATCGGCCAAGGCGGCTGCGGCGAGCGTGACCTTGACGGGGAACTGGGCGGGGATCACCCGCTCGTAATCGGGGAAGGTGCCCTCCATGAGCTTCGCGTTGACCGTGTAGCGTCCGCTGGCGACGGTGAGTTGCCCACCCTGGAGCGCCAGGTGCGCCGTTCCTGCGCTGAGCAGCTTCACTAGCTCGTCGACGCTGCGCACCGGAATCAACAGGTCGGCGTCGAGGCCCGTCGACGACGCGGCGTGGTACGAGGCGAGCCGGAACCCGTCGGTCGCAACCGCCCGCGTGCGCTCGTCGTGCAGCTCCAGCCGCACGCCTCGGAACACGGCTTGGTAGTCGGCCACAGCCGCCGCGTAGCGCACGTGGTCGAGCGCCTTGGCCAGGTCCATCCCCTCGATCTCACCCTCGAACGTCTCCGGGAACTCGAGGCGGGGCGCGTTCTCCGCAGCGACCAGTTGCAAGGTGGTGGCGAAGCTCCCCGATGCGACCGACAGCTCGGACGCACCCACGTCGAGTTCGATGCTTTCTGCCGGTGCTGCTCGAACCACTTGCCCGAGCACGGCCGCCGGCACCGCGACCTCACCCTCACCTCGCACGTCGGCGTCGACGACGGCCCGAACGTCGAGATCGAGGTTGCTCCCCGAGAGCACCAGCTGGTCCTGCCGTCCCTGCAGTCGCAGTAGGCTGAGGCCCGGGTTGCTCGAGCGCGTGGGGATGATGCGTTCGACGTGACCGAGCGCCTCGCTCAACGTCTTCGTGGGGATGTGGACTCTCATCGGTGCTCCGCTTCCACTGCCCGTCAGCATACTTGACCAGGGTGCACAACGTTCCGGACCGACAGGACAGGTGTGCGCGCTGCAAGCGAGCTGGGCTGCACGAGGTTCTTCCGGGGGTACGGGAGCGCTGGATGGAGGAGATGAATCATCGTAGGGGCTGTGGAGAGTGTGGAGAACTTCACGTCGTGCGTCAGGTACGCACCCACGCCTGTGGAGGTGGATGTGGAGAACATGGTCCAGGTTGTGGACAACCCGACGACCCCTCCACAGTGCTCCACAAGGACGTCCTGGACGACGTTATCCCCAGGTCCCTCCACAAGGGTTCCACACCTGGAGGCGGAGTTCTCCACAGGTAGGGGCCTGGCGCTGCGTCTGCGACAGGGATTCGGCCGGGCCAGGGATGTGGAACGGGACACAGCGTGTCGGGTCGTGTCGACGTGTGGGGTCGTGTCGGGGGCCACCTCAGACGAGCGACTCTCGTAGGGTCTTGACCGCGTTGGCGACCTCGCTGCCGGCTGCAACGTGACCGTTCACCTTCTGGACCGCGTACATGACGGTCGAATGGTCGCGACCCGAGAAGTAGTGGCCGATCTCGGGGTAGCTGTGGGTCGTGAGCTCACGGATCAGGTACATCGCCACCTGACGCGCCACCACGAGCTCGTGCCGGCGCCCCTTGGAGCGCACGTCGTCCGGCGAGAGCGCGAAGTGCTGTGCCGTGGCGTTGACGATGTCGGCCATGGTGAGGTTGATCTCGCTCGGTGCGAACACGTCCGAGAGGGCTTCGGCGGCGCTGTGGCGAGTGAGCTGGATCTGGTTCATGGAGGCGTAGAGGATGGCGCGTAGCAGCGCCCCTTCCAGTTCGCGGATGTTCGACGTCACGTGGCGAGCGATGTAGTCGACGACCTCGGCTGGCACCGTGACGCCGCGATACTGCGCGTTCATCTTCAGGATCGCGACCCGCGTCTCGAACTCGGGTACCTGGATGTCGGTGATGAGGCCCCACTCGAAGCGGCTGCGCAAGCGGTTCTCGAGCGTCGGGATGTCTTTCGGGGGGCGGTCGGACGAGACGATCAGCTGCTTGCCCGACTCGTAGAGCGCGTTGAAGGTGTGGAAGAACTCCTCCTGGGTGCGTTCCTTGCCCGCCAGGAACTGGATGTCGTCGACGAGCAACACGTCGATCGAGCGGAAGCGTTCGCGGAACTGGACCATTCGGTCGCTCCGGATGGCGTTGATGAGCTCGTTGGTGAACTGCTCGGTGGTGGCGTACTCGACCCGGAGCCCGTCGTCACGCTCGGCGACGGCGTGGCCGACGGCATGCATGAGGTGCGTCTTGCCGAGGCCCGAGTCGCCGTACAGGAAGAGCGGGTTGTAGGCGCGGCCGGGTGTCTCGGCCACCGCCATCGCCGCGGCGTGGGCCAGGTTGTTGTTGGGACCGACGACGAAGTTCGCGAACACGTACTTGGGGTTGAGCCGTGGCCGCTCGATGCTGGTGGCGGTCTCGTCCCGAGGCGCTTGACTGAACATGTCGGGCTGTTCGGTCTGCGCGAAACTGACGACCTTGAACCCGATGCGTGGAGCGGGCGCGCCGAGGTCGACGAGCGCCCGCTCGATGACGTCGCCGAAGTGGCCCTTGATCCAATCGCGAGCGAAGCTGTGGGGAACGCCGAGGACGAAGGCACCGTCCTCGATGCCGAGCGGCCGCACCTGCTTGAACCACGTCCGAAACTCCGTCTCGGAGATGTGCTTTCGGACGTAATCGAGGACGTCGTCCCAGATGGCGTGGTCGCGGCTCAGCATGCCGGCGGAACCCCTCTCGGTGCGGCTGGCGTACTCGACCGCCTGCGCATCCTGCGCCGCAGCACGTACGTGCGTGGGGAACACGCGCGACACGCCCGGGGCCGAAGCGCCCCGCGACTGCGGGACCGGCAGTCTACCACCTGGCCCGGGGGGTGGAGGGCCTGATGCCGAGGTACGGAGGAGCCGGCCCGACGGCCCTGCTTCGGGCCCCGACTGGTCAAGCGTGAACGCGTCTAGGAGGGCGGTGCGTGCTACACTTCGCGTCCTGGTCCGCTCGCGTAGGGCGGCCTATCTCGGGAGGCGCCGTGCGGTACCGGTTCGACGTGGTGGTCGTGGGAGGGGGGCATGCGGGCATCGAGGCTGGTGTCGCGGCGGCTCGACTCGGGGCGCGTGTAGCGCTAGCGGTGCCGAACCCGGACACGATCGGGGTGATGCCGTGCAACCCGGCGGTGGGTGGGCCCGGCAAGTCGCAGCTGGTGTTCGAGCTGGTGGCGTTGGGTGGTGTGATGGGCTCACTTGCTGACGAGACCGCCATCCACGGACGGACGCTCAATGCGTCGAAGGGGCCGGCGGTTCAGTCGTTGCGGGTCCAGAGCGAACGCGACGGCTATGCGGCCGCGGCCAAGGCGCTGGTTGACGCGACTTCGGGCGTGGCCGTCGTTCGCGGCGAGGTGGCGGAGCTGCTCGTCGACCAGGGCTCGGGCCAAGCCGCGGGGGTGCGCTTCAGTGATGGACGGGAGATCGCTGCGGGCGCTGTGGTCCTGTGCGCCGGTACGTTCTTGCGGGGCGTCATCTGGTACGGCCGGAAGCAGCGGGCGGCTGGTCGCCAAGGCGAGGCCCCGGCGCGACACCTGTCGAGTAGCCTCGTAGCCACGGGGCATCGCCTTACGCGCTTCAAGACCGGTACGCCGCCACGAGTTCGGGCTGACAGCGTTGACTTCGGCGTGTTGCAGGTCGTGCCGCCGGACCGACCGGCGGCGTCGTTCACGGGGACGCCGGGCCCGCGGGTGACGGAGAGTCCGACCTGGTTGACGCGCACGACGGATGCGACGCACTCGTTGATCCACGAGCACCTGGGCGAGTCCGCCATGTACGCCGGGGTGATCGACGGCGAGGGGCCGCGGTACTGCCCGTCGATCGAGGACAAGGTCGTGCGCTTCGCCGACAAGGACCACCACCTCCTGTTCGTCGAGCCGGACGGGGTCGACACCAGCGAGGTCTACCTGCAGGGCTTCTCCTCCTCGATGCCGCCGTACCTGCAGGAGCGGATGGTGCGGACGCTACCCGGCTTCGAGCGCGCCAGCATTCAGCGCTATGCCTACGCCGTCGAGTACGACGCGCTCGATCCGAACCAACTCGACGTCACGCTGATGTCGCGTCTGCTGCCGGGACTCTTCACCGCCGGCCAAATCAACGGCACGAGCGGCTACGAGGAGGCCGCGGCGCAGGGCTTGCTGGCGGGCGTCAACGCGGTCCGCTGGGCGGCCGAGGGCCCTGCAGCAGCGCGCGTCACCGTGCGCCGCGACGAGGGCTACCTCGGTGTGCTCGTGGACGATCTCGTTCGGTGGGGCGTGGCTGAGCCGTACCGGATGCTGACGTCGCGCAACGAGTACCGCTTGCTGCACCGTCAGGACAACGCCGCGGCACGGTTGGCGGCGCTCGGGCACGCCTGGGGGCTGGTGAGCGCCGAGAGGCTGGCGGCGGTTCGGGCGAGCGAGGCGCGCGTCACCGCGGAGGTGGCCAGGTTCGGGCGGACGCGGATCGGGGGTGACCTCGCAGCGACGGTGCTGTGTCGTCCGGGCGAGGACTACGCGGGACTGCTCGCGCGCATCGGCGCGCCAACGGTCGCGCTCGATGCAGCTGAGCAGCGCCGGGTCGAGATCGAGGTCCGCTACGCCAGTTACATCGAGCGTAGCCGTCGTCAACTCGAGGCTCGTCGCCAGTACGAGCGGGTGCTCCTCGACGGCGTTGCGTTCGAGCGCGTGTCGAGCTTGTCAGCGGAGGGCCGTCAGGCGCTCGAGAATGCTCGGCCGGCCACGCTTGGGGCGGCGCAGCGTGTGCGGGGTGTGCGCGACAGCGACGTTGCGGCGCTGTTGGTGCACCTCAGGGCGCGAACGACTGTTTCACGTGGAACAGCCGCCGCCTGAGCGGCGGAGCGTGTGGCCCCAGGCGATCCGAAGGACAACGCGCGCGAGGCGTGGGAGTGCTACCGCCGCTTGCTGACGCGCTATGGCGGCACGCTCGACCTGATGTCGAGCCAAGGCCTACGCGACCTGGAGGAGAAGCGCGCGGACGCCTGGGCGTACGCCGAGGTGGTCGGGCGTTGGGCGGCGCCGGGCGTGATCATGGACGTGGGGAGCGGAGGTGGGCTGCCAGGTGTCGCGCTGGCCGAGGGCCTGCCGGAGCGGCCGCTGCTCTGGGTCGAGCGGCGTCGGCGGCGGGCCGCGTTCTTGCGCCTGGTCGCGGCCGAGTGCGGATTGGAGAACGTAGTCGTCGTCGATCGCGACGTTCGTACGGTGCAGCGCGAGGAGCTGCCGGGCGCGTTGGCCGCCGTCACGGCGCAAGCGGTCACTGGGTTCGCCCCGCTCTACCGCTTGACGCGGCACCTGCATGACGCCGAGGTCCTGCTCGTGGCGCGGCGGGGTGCGCACTGGCGCGACGAGGTCGCGTCATTGGCCGAGGCCATCGCGGCGAACGTCGCGGTGGTGGCGGCCGAAGCGTTGGGGCGCGGTGGTACGCTCGTCGTCGTGAGCGTGCCGGGAGGGCGTCCGTGCCGGTGATCGGTGTGATCAACCAGAAGGGCGGCGTCGGCAAGACGACCACCGCGATCAATCTGTCGGCAGCGCTCGCGTGCAGGCACAACGTGCTGCTGATCGATCTCGACCCGCAAGCGAACGCCACGAGCGGGTTGGGACTGTTGCCGTCGTCGTCGGTCTATGACGTGCTCAGCGGGCGTAGCGCTGCACGCCACGCGGTCATGCGCGCGCGGCAGCAGAACTTGTCGGTGCTGCCGGCCTCGGCCGAGCTGGCCGGGGCAGCGATCGAGCTCGACGCCAGCGAGGAGGACGTGCGGCTCTTGGCCAAGGCGTTGACGGGCGTGCGGCCGCGGTACGAGTTCATCGTGGTGGACGCGCCGCCATCGTTCGGCGCGCTGACGCTCAACGCGTTGGCGGCGGCCGATCAGTTGATCCTGCCGGTCCAATGCGAGTACTACGCCCTGGAAGGCATCGCCGGGATGATGGATACCATCGATCGCGTGCGCAGCGCGCTCAACCCAAGCCTGAACGTGTTGGGTCTGTTGCTCACGATGGCCGACCAGCGCACGAACTTGTCGCGCCAGGTAGAGGACAACGTTCGAGCGCACTTCGGCGAGCTGGTGTTCGAGGTCGTCGTGCCTCGGAGCGTGCGCCTGGCCGAGGCGCCATCGCATGGCATGCCGATCTTCGAGTACGCCCCGGGGTCGGCGGGCGCCGTGGCGTACGAAGCGTTGGCGAGGGAGGTGGTACAGCGTGTCAGCGAAGCCTAGGGGACTCGGTCGCGGACTCGACGCGTTGCTACCGCGGGTCGACGGTGGCGTGAAGCAGGCTGCGTTGGCGACGCTGCGGGTATCGGCGTTGCAGCCACGGCGAGCGTTCGACGAGGCAGGGTTGGCGGAGCTGGCGGCGTCCATCACCGAGAAGGGTGTGCTGCAACCGCTGTTGGTGCGGCCAGCCGAGGGCGGGTACGAGATCGTCGCGGGCGAGCGACGCTTCCGCGCGGCGCAGCGCGCCGGCCTCGACCGGGTGCCGGTGGTGGTGCGCGAGCTCAGTGATCGCCAGACGCTCGAGATCGCCATCATCGAGAACCTGCAGCGTGAGGATCTGACCCCGATGGAGGAGGCGCACGCCTTCCGGCAGCTGATGGGGTTCGGACTCACGCAGGAGCAAGTGGCGGAGGCGGTTGGCAAGAGCCGCTCCGCGGTGGCGAACACGCTGCGGTTGCTGACGTTGCCGGCCGCCGCCAGCGAGGCGCTGGAGGCGGGTTCGATCAGCGCAGGCCACGCCCGCGCCATCTTGGCGCAGGAGCCGGAAGACCGCGACTGGGCCCTGCGGCAGATCGCCCAGCGAGGCCTATCGGTCCGTCAAGCCGAGAGCTTGCGGAGGAAGACGGGTCCGGGCGGTCAGCGGCGAGCCGCCGAGCGCGACGAACGTTATGCCGCCCTCGCTGAGGACCTCACCCGCTACATCGGCAGCCGCGTGCGCGTGCGTGGCGGTACGCGTGGGACCATCGAGTTGCACTTCCACGACATGGACGAACTGCAGCGATTGCTGGAACTCTTGGGCTACCAGCCCTGAACGCTGCGAGGTGGAAGAGCTCCGGCTCGCTGCCTGCTCGCACCATGTTTCACGTGGAACAGCGGCGCGAACGCGCCGCGAGGGGCCTGTGGGCAGTGGTGGTAGCATGGCGCCGCACCGGCGCTGTGGGGCCGGCCTCGACGCGTCAGCCGGCCGCAATCGCTCGTCAGCGCCCGCCACCACCGGAGGCACCATCATGAAGCCAGCCGTACGAGTCGCCGTCACCGGCGCCGCAGGCCAGATCGGCTACGCGTTGCTGTTCCGCATCGCCTCGGGCGCCATGCTCGGTCCGGATCAGCCCGTCTCGCTGCAACTGCTGGAGATCCCGCCCGGTATGAAGGCGCTGGAGGGCGTGGTGATGGAACTCCAGGACGGCGCTTTCCCGCTGCTGCACGACGTGGTCGCGAGCGACGACCCAAACGTGGCCTTCGCTGGCGCAGACGTGGCCATGCTGGTCGGCTCGCGGCCCCGCGGCCCCGGCATGGAGCGCAAGGACCTGCTCGAGGCCAACGGGGCCATCTTCACCGTGCAGGGCCGCGCCCTCAACGAGCACGCCAGTCGGGACGTCAAGGTGCTGGTCGTGGGAAACCCCGCCAACACGAACTGCCTGATCGCGTTGCGCAGCGCGCCCGACCTCGATCCGACGCAGTTCTCGGCCATGACGCGCCTGGATCACAACCGGGCCATCAGCCAACTCGCCAACCAGTCCGGCGTCCGCACGGCTGAGGTCGAGCGGATGATCGTGTGGGGGAACCATAGCGCAACCCAGGTGCCCGACCTCAGCCATGCGACCGTGGCCGGGAGGCCCGCCACCGAGCTTGTCGACCAGGCCTGGGTCGAGGACGTCTTCGTCCCGACCGTGCAGCAGCGAGGCGCCGCCGTTATCGCGGCGCGCGGGGCATCGAGCGCGGCCTCGGCCGCAGCGGCCGCCGTGGACCACATGCGCGACTGGATGCTGGGCACCCGCGACGGCGATTGGGTGAGCATGGCGATCCCGAGCACGGACGCGTACGGCGTGGGCGAGGGCATCGTGTACTCCTACCCGGTCACGGTCCGCGACGGTGTGGTGAACGTCGTCGAAGACCTACAGGTGAGCGCTTCGGTGCGCGCGCGCAAGGCGATCACCGAACGGGAGCTACGGGAGGAGCGCGCCGCCGTCGAGCACCTGCTGTAACGGGCTGACGAGAGCTTCGTCGTGGTCGTGACGCCCGCGGCGACGCGCCCCGGGGCGCGTACCGCAGTGGCGCGCGCTGCGCGACGACGACGCGCG
>PXAU01000283.1 GCA_003567075.1 Trueperaceae bacterium | reverse complement strand
GCGGTAGGCGGCATCGAGGTCGGCCGCCATGCGCTCGAACCCTGGCCCGTGCATGGTGGTCCGCATCATCGACGCCATGTGGCGTTCGAGCAGCAGCGGGGCGAAGGCCCACCCCGCGAGCAGCGCGGAGATGGCAGCGACGGCAACGACGACGAGGTTGGCAGCGAAGACGCGAACCATGAGCCCGCGCGACCGCCCCTGCCGGCGCGCCTCGGCGTCCACGGGTCGCCCGCCGCGACCCATCATCGTCGCCCGCCCCGTCGCGCCGGCAGGCCGCGAACCGCGTCGTCGGCGTCAAGCGCTATGACGACAGCTGCGGCGCCGCGCTCGTGGTACGCGCTTCGCACGGTGCGTGGCACGATGGCAGCCTCCCTCCTCTTCTCGGTCCGGGCGCTTGGCTTCACACCAGCTTGACACTCGCTCGATCCTCCCTCAACGACCGATCCGTATCCTCCATCCGAGGTGAGGCCCATGATGCACGGTTGGAACCCGTTCATGGCATACGGAAGCGCTTGGGGCATCGTCTGGATGCTCCTGCTCGTGGCGCTCACGGTGTGGGCTGCCATCGCCATCACGCGTGCCCTGCTGCCGCGCTCCGAGCGCGGCGACCGCGCGCGTCAGGACGAGGCTCTCGAGGTACTGCGCGCCCGATACGCGCGCGGTGAGATCGACGAGGAGGAGTACCGCGCTCGGCGCGACACACTCACGACGGGCTCAGGAGGACGTTCATGAACACGCTCGTCACCACCCTTCGCACGCTCATGCTTGGCGCTCTGCTCATGCTCTTGGCGGTCGCCCTCGCCCAAGGCGGACAGCACGGCGCCGGGCATGGGCACGGACGCGGAGCGCCGGCAGAGCAGGATGCGAGCACGGGCATGGCCGCTGGCGGGCCGATGGGCCCCGGCATGATGGCCGCGCACGCCGTCGACGAGGCCGGCTTCCTCACCCACATGATCCCGCACCACCAGGAGGCCATCGATTCGGCTCGCGCGCTGCTCGAGGTCACCGAGCGTCCCGAGTTGCACGCGCTGGCCGAAGCCATCATCGCGTCTCAGACAGCCGAGATCGAAGCGATGGAGGGCTGGCTCGACGCTTGGCACCCAGACGCTGATCGCGACGTCGCGTACACGCCGATGATGCGTGATCTGGGCCCCGACGCCCCCGCCGAGGAGGTCGAGCGCGCCTTCCTCGAGGACATGATCATGCACCACATGATGGCCGTGCGCGACGCGCGCATGCTGCTCACGCGTGGCGTGGCGGAGCACGACGAGGTCGCCGGGTTGGCCCGCAGCATCGTCTTGGAGCAGATGGCCGAGATCGACCAGATGCGGGCGTGGCTGGCCGACTGGTTCGGCGTCACGGCCCCGATGGGGATGATGCGCGGCGACGAAGGCGCCGGTGCGCCTGGCGGCATGCAGCATGGCGGCACGATGGGCCCCGGCATGCAGCACGGCGGCATGATGGGCCCTGGCATGCAGCATGGCGGCATGATGGGCCCCGGCATGCCCGGCCGCATGATGCACGGCGGTCTCGACGCTAGGATCGTCGACGAGGTTGGTGCGGCTCGTCTGGCACAGGCGTTCCTTGACGGTCGCGGGGACGGCATCGTGACGGGCGTGGAGCCGCCGGCCGTCACGTACGAGGTGCGGTTCGACGACGGCCAGGGGGGCGGGACGCTCATCGTCGATGCGCGAGATGGCACGGTGCGCCTTGCCACAGAGCGGTGACCGGCGGCAGGCCCCTGGTCGGCACACGGGCCGCCGCGCAAGCCAGGACCGTGGGGTGGGCGATTTCGCGCCCACCCCACGCACGCTGCGCCATCTCTTGCTCATGGCCCTCGCGGGCGCCGCTGGAGTCGCAGCATTGGCGCTGGGCACAGGCGTCGCTGATCGACGCGCGTGGGCGACCGACCGACCGCTCGAGCCCGTCGGCCACGTGCACGCCCTGGTGGCGCCCTCGTGGCTGCGTGGCGAGGTGCTGGTCGGCACCCACCAGGGGTTGCTTCGCTGGTCGGAGGACGACGGCTTGCGCACCGTGGGAGGCGACAGGCACGACTTGATGGGACTCGCCGCCGACTCGGAGCGCGCCGGCGTCCTCCACGCCAGCGGTCACCCGGACCTCCGGAGCGGCCTCGGCAACCCGCTCGGCCTGATCGTCAGCCGGGACGCTGGACGCACGTGGGACGCCCTCTCGCTGGTGGAACGCTCCGACTTCCACGCGCTGGTCGCCACCCCCGAGGCGGTGTGGGGATGGGACGTGATCAACGCGTCCATGGTGCGCTCCATTGATGGTGGTCACACGTGGCAACGCGGTGACGATGGCCGGTACTCGGCCATGGACATGGTCTTCGCGCTCGCCGCCGACGCGGAGGCCGACGGAGGCGCGACGTGGGCAGCGATCATGCGCTCCGGTGACCCACGTTGAGGCTACGCAGGCGATAGGCGACGGACGACCGGCACGAGCACGGCGCGAGGCCCAGGCTAGGCTGACCGCATCGGTCGATGCTGGCATGGGTCTCGAGCGGCCACGACGAAGGGGGCCTGACGATGCACGATGCACGCGACGATCACGACCACCAACACGGCCACCATCACGGGCACGACAACGGGCACGATGCCCACGCAGGCCACTCCGTCGAGGCCTTCCGATCCCGCTTCTGGCTCTCGCTTGCCTTGACCATTCCGGTGGTGATCTGGTCACCGCACGTCGAGATGCTGCTCGGGTACCGTGCGCCCGTCTTCCCCGGGTCGGACTGGGTTCCTGCCGTGCTGGGTACCGTCGTCTTCCTGTACGGCGGACTGGTGTTCCTCCGCGGTGCGCTGGGTGAACTCCGCGCTCGCCTGCCCGGGATGATGACCCTGATCGCGCTCGCGATCACGGTCGCCTTCGTGTTCTCCATCGCGGTCGACCTCGGCCTCATCGACGCCACGGCCCTGTGGTGGGAGCTCGCGACGCTGGTCACCATCATGCTGCTCGGCCATTGGATCGAGATGCGCTCCATCGACCAGGCGAGCGGCGCTCTGAAGGAGCTCGCGAAGCTGCTGCCCGACACGGCCACCCGAATCGTTGACGGGCGCGAAGAGCGCGTGCCGACGAGCGAGTTGCGCGAGGGCGATGTGGTTCTGGTCCGACCAGGCGAGAGCGTTCCCG
>PXAU01000096.1 GCA_003567075.1 Trueperaceae bacterium | reverse complement strand
CAGCGAGGAGGCCTTCCGCTTCATGATATGGGCGACCTCCAAGGACTACATCGAGCTCGTCGCGGCCGAGAGGGGCTGGGCGGCGGTCCCGCCTGGCACGCGCGTCAGCACCTACGAGCGGCCGGAGTACCTCGAAGCCGCGCCCTTCGCCCCGATGGTGCTCGGCGCCATCCAGGCCGCCGACCCGTTCGACGCCACGGCGCAGCCGCAGATTGCCCCCGGCGTCCAGTTCGTGCAGATCCCCGAGTTCCAGGGCATAGGCACCGACGTCGCGCAGATCGTCGCCGAGATCCTCGCCGGCAACGTCGACGTCGCGACCGGCCTGCAGCGCGCCCAGCGCCTCGCGGCCGAGGCGATGCAGGACGCCGGCTACTACTGAGTCCCAGACCGGCCGTCGACGGCGACAGCCTAGACCCGTAGCAAGGGTGGGGCGCCCCGCGCCCCACCCCAACCCCCAGCAGGAGGCTGCATGGCCACCACCACCACGGCGCGGCCACGCCGCATCGGCGAGGCCCGGCGCTTCCTGTCGGCGCCCGCGATCCTCTATCTCATCGTCCTGACCCAGGTTCCCTTCGCCCTGACGATCTACTATTCCTTCACCAACTGGAACCTGCTGCGGCCAGCAAGTGCAGGGTTCCTGGGATTCGACGCGATGTTCCGCAACTACCAGCGGATCCTCGCCAATCCCGACTTCTGGCAGGTCCTAGGCAACACCCTCTTGCTCACGGGCTCGGTGGTGGTGCTGACATTCGTCTTCGGCATGGCCTTCGCGCTCTTGCTGAACCGCCCGTTCCCCGGCCGCACCCTCGCTCGCACGCTCTTGATCAGCCCCTTCCTGATCATGCCGGTGGCGTCGGCGGTGGTGTGGAAGTACCTGCTGCTCGACCCGGCCTTCGGGCTGAGCGCGTGGGTGTCGCGTTCGCTCGGCTTGCGCTCGGTCTATCTCGTGGAGGCGGCGCCGCTTGCCTCGATCATCGGCATCGTGTCCTGGCAGTGGACCCCCTTCGTCATGCTCATCTTGCTTGCCGGCCTGCAGTCGCTCCCCGAAGAGGTGGTCGAGGCCGCCCGCCTCGACGGTGCGGGGCCGATCGCGATGTTCCGGTACGTCACCCTGCCGCACCTGCGGCGCTTCATCGAGATCGCCCTGTTGCTCGAGATCATCTTCGTGCTCAACGTCTTCGGCGAGATCTTCGTGATCACCTCCGGCGGCCCGGGCATCCAGACGACCAACCTGCCGTACCAGATCTTCCTCGAGGCGTTCAGCCGCTGGAACGTTGGCCGCGCCTCGGCTTACGGCCTCTTCGCCATCGTGCTGGCCAACCTGGCGGTCATCTTCTTCCTCCAGGTGGTCCGCCGCGCGCGTCAGGAGGGCCTGCGATGACCCGCAAGCGCCTCGGCACCCTCGCGTGGGCAGCCGGCACGCTGCTGGTCGCCTTCGTCATGTTCTTCCCCATCTTCTGGATGGCGCTCACCTCGCTGAAGACCGAGAACGACGCCATCGCCTTCCCGCCAAAGTTGATCTTCACGCCGACGCTCGAGAACTGGCGCATCGCCGTGCTCGGCGGCCCTGTGCTCGAGTTCATGGGCAATACCGTCTGGATCACCCTCGGCTCGACACTGCTGGCGCTCGCACTCGGCTTCCCCGCCGCCTACGCCATGGCCTACTACCGCACCAAGCGCACCGACGCCAGCATGCTGTGGATGATGTCGACGCGCATGCTCCCGCCGGCGGGCGTCATCGTCCCGCTGTTCGTGATCTTCCGCGACCTCTCGCTCCTCGACACCCACCTTGGATTGATCCTGCTGTTCGCTGGCATGAACTTGCCACTGGTCGTGTGGATGCTCACCGGCTTCATGGAGGACGTACCCTTCGCGCTCATCGAGGCGGCCCGGCTCGACGGCGCGACGCTGTGGCAGGAGTTCACCAAGGTACTGCTACCGCTCCTGATCCCGGGCCTCGCCGCGACGGCGCTGCTGGCGCTGATCTTCACCTGGAACGAGTTCTTCTTCGCTGCCAACCTCACCACCCGCGCCGCGTCGCCGCTCTCGGTCTACGTGAGCACGTTCAAGGCGGCAGAAGGAGACTTGTTCGTCGCCAAGATGTCGGCGGCCCCCGCCGCCTCCGTCGTGCCAGTGCTTATCGCCGGCTGGCTCGCCCAACGCCAACTCGTCACCGGTCTCACGATGGGAGCCGTGAAGTGACCGACACCGTCACCACCACAACCATGCGCGCCGGCCGCATTCTCAGTCCGGGCCGAACCGCCGTCGAAGCCGTCCCCGTCCCCACACCGGGCCCCGGCGAGGTGCTCATCGAGGTCGTCAGGGCGGGCATCTGCGGCACTGACCTGCACATCCTGGACGGCGACTACGAGCTCGCCCGCTTCCCCATGACGCCCGGGCACGAGTTCGCCGGCACGGTCGCGGCGGTGGGTGAGGGCGTACGCCACCGCCGCGTCGGCGACCGCGTCACCGCCGATCCCAACCTGCCGTGCGGTCTCTGCCCCGAGTGCCAGCGCGGGATGGTCAACCAGTGCCACGACCTGGCGGTGGTTGGTGTCAGCCGCGACGGCGCCTTCGCCCGCTACGTATGCGTCCCCGAAGCCGTCGTGGTCCCGATCGGGGCGCTCTCCTTCGCCGAAGGGGCACTGGTCGAGCCGCTGGCGTGCGTCGTCTGGGGCCTCGACAGGATACGGCTGCCGGCCGGCGGTCACGCGCTCGTGTTCGGGGCCGGGCCCATGGGCTGCTTGTTGCTGCAGGCGCTGAAGGCAACGGGCGCTTCGAAGGTGGCCGTGGTCGACGTCGCTCCGGCAAGGCTCGCGCTGGCGAGCCGCCTCGGCGCCGACCTGGCGATTACCCCAGATGAGCTCGCCCGCCTGCACGACGTCGCGCCGCTCGGCTTCGAGCTCGTCGTCGAGGCCACAGGCGTCCCGTCGGTGCTCGAAGGCGCGATCGACCATGCCCGCCCTGGCGGCACCGTCTGGGTGTTCGGCGTCGCCCCCGGTGACGCCATGGCGAAGGTCTCGCCGTATGCGCTGTTCCGCCGCGACCTGGCCCTGGTCGGCACGTTCGCCGTCAACCAGACCGTGCCGCGCGCCGTCGCCATGATCCAGGGGGGTGCCGTGAAGGTGGCGCCGCTCGTGTCGCACGTGCTCGACATCGAGGACTTCGGCGAGGGCCT
>PXAU01000376.1 GCA_003567075.1 Trueperaceae bacterium | reverse complement strand
GACCGTGCTCGATCTCGTCGGAGAGCTCGAACAGCCACGGCACGATGGCCGGGAGCGGCCGCACGTCGTCGACGGCGTGCAGTCGCGAGAGCAC
Source organism: Trueperaceae bacterium (assembly GCA_003567075.1). Classification (GTDB taxonomy): domain Bacteria; phylum Deinococcota; class Deinococci; order Deinococcales; family Trueperaceae; genus CSSed10-48. The sequence goes on along the minus strand of PXAU01000376.1, from coordinate 3,087 downwards.
CCGCTGCCGCACCGGCTCGTCGACCTTGCCGTCGAGCGCAGCACCGATCGCCACCGGCAGCCTGGAGGCGATCTCGGAGGCGATCACCTCGGCGACGGGCACCTCCAGGTAGTCCTCGGGGGCGAAGCCGAGGATGCCGTTCGAGCGGTCACCCTCGAAGCTGAGGCTGTCCCACTCGTGGCCGTGTGCCGCGAGCACGCAGTAGTCGGGGTCGAGGCAGACGTGCGCGAACGGTTCCTCTGGATCCGGGCGCCGGTCGGGCGGGTTGTGGGTGTCCATGCCGAGCAGCCTGACGGCGCGCGCACGAAGGGCGGGGTACTCGTTGCAGATGCGGTCGTGGTTGCCCGGGAGGTACACCCGCGCCGGCTCGACCGCGAAGCCGTAGCGCTCGCGTAGCGAACCCGACAGGATGGCGAAGATCTCGGCGTTGGCCGGGTCGTCGTTCGCGATGGCGTCCATGATCGCGGTCGCGGTGGCCTCGCTGCGGGCGTGGTCGCGCGGCACCGCCCACGGCGTAGCGCCGGGGTCGTCGAGCCAGCGCGTGGTCCGCACCATCTCGAACACGTCGCCCAGGAACACGATCGTGATCTCGCGTGAACCGGCTCGCTCGGCCTGGTCGGCTAGGCGCCGAAAGGCTTGGTCGAAGGCCCGGGCCGAGAGGAAGTGCACCCCCGCCGTCCGGTCGCTGATGTGAAGGTCACTGATGAAGACCAGCACGATCGACCTCCATTCGACCTGATACCACCGATCCAGCGTGCCGAGCGTCGGCGCCCCGACGGGGACGACCTGCGGCTGCCTACGTGCGCTCGGCGTCCTCCCATGCGGCGCCCACGATCCGCTCGCGATCGGCCTGGCCTACGTCGCGCAGGCCCTTGCCGGCGCGTTCAGGCAGCACCCCCTCGGGCAGCAGCGCCAGCAGTGCCTCGCGCGTCCCGAGCGCGGCGCGCACCTGCGCACCTACGCCCAACTGCGAGAGGAAGCGCGCCAAGGCCGCCGGCAGGGTCCCGGGGTCGGCGTCGAGCCCGAGCATCGCGTGCGCGAGCGCCGCCAGGCGGCCGTCGTCGGCAGCCAGCATGTGCTGCATCACGGGCGCGAGCGTGAAGGCGCAGGCGACGCCGTGGCTGATCCCGTAGCGGTCGGTGAGCGGGTAGGAGAGCGCGTGGCAGGCGACCGTGCCCGTTTGGCTCAAGGCCACGCCGGCCAGCAGGCTCGCCTCGGCCAGCGCGTCGCGCGCACGCTTGTCGTCGGGTTGGGTGAGGGCCGTGGGCAGGGCACGGTACACGAGCGTCATCGCGCGGAGCGCGAGCGGCAACGTGAGTGCGCTGCCCTGGCGGTGCCACAGCGACTCGGCCGCCTGGACCATGGCGTCCAGACCGGTGGCGAGCGTCTGCTGGTGCGGCAGGGTGTCGGTGAGCGCCGGGTCGACGAGGGCGATCTCGGGGAAGAGGCTCGGGTGCGCCAGCGACGCCTTCGCTGGGCCGTCGTCGGCCTGGCGCGGTCCGCCCCCCGGAGCGCGGTGCCACACCACCGAGACCGAGGTCACCTCGCTGCCGCTGCCGGCGGTCGTGGGCAGCGCCACGATCGGCGCGACCGTACGGTCGTCGAGCCACGAGGGCGCGCCCGCCACCTCGGCGACGCGTTCGCCTTGGCAGGCGAGCCCGGCCGCGATGGCCTTGCCGGCGTCGAGCACGCTGCCGCCACCGATGGCGACGAGGCAGCCCTCACGCCAACCCTCCTCGCGTGCGCGCGCAACGAGGGCGTCGAGCACGTCGGCGGTCGGGTTGGCCGGCACACCGTCGAGCCAGGGGCCATCGAGTCCGCGGAGCACCGGACCGAGCTCGTCGTTGCCGAGCCAGCGCTCACGCCCGGCTTCCGAGGTGACGATCAGGCACGGCCGCCCGGCGACGGCGTCCCCGAGAGCCGCGCGGACCCCTCGCCCGAAGCGGACGCGGGTCGGGAGGTGGAAGGCGCCGGCCAGCGTCGGCGCGACGGCGCTGCGCGGAAAGGCGTGCAGGGGATCGGTCATGATGCCGTACCGTAGCGCTTCTCGGCAGGGTCGAGGCCCAGCTCCCGCAACCCGTCGCGCACCTCGCTGCGGGGCAGGCCGCCGCGCTCGAGGGCCTCGTCGGGTAGCGCCAGCAGCTCGCGGTAGAAGGCCTCGGCGGTGGGACGCGCCGACGCGTCGGCCGCCAGCCACTCGAACAGCGCGTCTTCCGCCCGGTCGAAGCGACCGCCGCAGCGCCAGGCCTGGAACGCGGCCTCGGCGGCGGCGTCCTCGCCCAGGCTGCCACGCAGGGCGTCGTGCAGCTGCGCCAGCGCCACCCCGTGCTGGTCGTCGACGAACCCGCCGAGATCGCAGGTGGTCTCCGCCAGCAGGCGCAAGGCGGTCACGGCCTGCGCCCTGCTGAAGCCTGCCCCCCGCTCCTGTGCGAGCGCCACGTCGGCCTGCAGCACCCGCGCTGCGGCGTAGGCGCGCTCGACGGCCAGGCTGCCGCTCACCGACAGGATCGCGCGCAGGTCGGCGTACGGCACGCCGCGCAGGGTGTCGAGGCGCAGGCCGGTGAAGGTGGCGCTGAGGGTGTCGAGGCGCGTCATCGTCTCGGCCAGCCGGCGCCCGTGCCGCCCGCCGAACAGCGCGGCCAGCGTGTGCGCGATCTGCTGCACGGTCCGCATGATGTAGTCGCGCTGGATCATCGCCAGTCGCCTTCCTCGTCGCTGTTCAGGCCTGCGGTGTGCCGTCCTGTGTCGCGGCCGTGCCGTCCTGCGCCGTGGCTGTGTCGTCTTGCGCCGTGGTGGTACCACCGTGCGCCGTGGTGGCGCCGGTCGCCGCCTCGGTCGGCGGCACGCCCGCGAAGCGTTCCAAGGTGCGCACCGTCGCGAAGGTGCCGCGTTCGACGTCGACCCAGCGGAGGTTCTCGTCGGGCGCGTGGACGCGGCTCTCGGCGTAGCCGACACCGAGCATCACCACCGGCAGGCCGAGCTCGTCGACGAACGGGGCGAGCGGCCCCGAGCCGCCCGAGCTGATCGTGATCACCGCCGGCTGACCGTACACCTCCTCCAGCGCCGCCGCCGCGTGCCGCACCCAGG
>PXAU01000137.1 GCA_003567075.1 Trueperaceae bacterium | reverse complement strand
TGCGCGGGGTGCGCCTGGGCGTGATGCTGCCCGAGGTCACCGAGATGCAGGTGCGCGCGCTGATGGAGGCCGCCGCCCGCGTGATCCAGGACGGCGTCGAGGTGCACCCCGAGATCATGGTGCCGCTGACCTCCGACCTGGGCGAGTTCAAGGTGATGGCCGAGATCATCCATCGCATCGGCGAAGAGGTCGAGAAGGAGACCGAGGTCAAGGTCGACTACAAGGTCGGCACAATGATCGAGGTGCCACGCGCGGCCCTGACCGCCGGCGAGATCGCCGCCGAGGCCGAGTTCTTCAGCTTCGGCACGAACGACCTGACCCAGACCACCTACGGCATCTCGCGCGACGACGCGGAAGGCAAGTTCCTGATCCAGTACGTGGAGCAGGGCGTCATCGCCGAGAACCCCTTCCAGCACCTGGATCGCCCGGGCGTTGGCCGGCTGGTCGAGATCGCCGTCAAGGAAGGGCGCGCCGCGCGTCCCGACCTGCACGTCGGCATCTGCGGCGAGCACGGCGGCGACCCGAGCTCGATCGAGTTCTGCCACCTGACCGGTCTCGACTACGTCAGCTGCAGCCCCTTCCGCGTCCCGGTGGCGCGACTGGCCGCGGCGCAAGCAGCCATCCGCTACCCGAAGGACTGAGCCTCGGCCCTCCGCGACGCCGCACACCCATGCTCGGGTGTGCGGCGTCCTTTCGTCCCCGGCGCGCCAGTCGATCCTCAGCGCTTGACCCGCGCGTTCCCCTCCCACGCGCTCCACACCTGATCCTCGTCGGCCACGTTGGCGTAATCGGTCAGGAAGGTGGTCGCCAGCGCGCCCGTCGCCCAGCCGAAACGCACCCAGGTATCGCTGTCCCAACCGCGCAGGATGGCGTAGAGCATGCCGCCGACGAAGCCGTCCCCGCCGCCGATGCGGTCGAGTACGGCGATCTCGCGCGGCTCGACCACGTGCCAGCGGTCGCCCTCGGCCAGCACGGCGCCCCAGCGGTGGAGGTTGGCGTGCACCACCTCGCGCAAGGTGGTGGCGAAGACGGAGACGTTGGGGTACGTCGCCTTGGCGCGCTCGATCATGCCCTTGAACCCGTCGAGCTCGCTAGCCAGGTTCGCGCCGCCGGCCGCGGGACCCTCGACGCCGAGGCAGAGCTGGAAGTCCTCCTCGTTGCCGATCAGCACGTCGGCCAGGCTGCTGATCTCGGCGAACTGCTCCTGCAGTTCGGCCTCGCGCCCCTTCCAGAACGAGGCGCGGTGGTTGAGGTCGAACGAGATGCGGGTGCCATGGCGCTGGGCGGTGCGGGCGAGCTCGACGCAGAAGCGGCTCGTCTCCGGCGACAGGGCCGCGATCAGCCCCGAGAGGTGCATCATCGCCACGCCCTCGTCCCCGAAGATCCGTTCCAAGTCGAAGTCCTTGACGTCGAGCGTGCGACCGACCTCGCCGGCACGGTCGTTGTGCACGCGCGGGCCACGCACGCCCAGGCCGCTGTCGGCGAGGTTGAACTGGTGCCGGTAGCCCCACGGGTCACCCTGGGGGACCTCGATGGCCTCGACGTTCATGTGCCGCTGCGCCAGGTCGTCACGGATCATGCGCGCCACGGGGCTGTCCGCGACGAGGGCGGTAAGCACCTTGACCGGAAGCCCGAGCAGTGACGAGATGCTCGCCACGTTCGTCTCGGCGCTGGTCACCTGCATGACGAAGCGCTCGCCGGAGTGGAACGGTTGCGCGTTCTCGGGCGTCAGGCGGACCCCCATGCTGGTCGGCACCAGCAGCGCGTAGGCGGCGTCGGACTTGAGCGATATCGTCATGCGATCATCCCTTTCGATGCGCGCGTCGTGTCGTGGCTGGCGATGCCCTGCGTCGCGCCTCGTCGGCCAGGCGCTGCCGGCCGGGGGCCGTCGGGGCGGGGGCCATCAGGGCAGGCGGTAGGTCGACTTCGCCTGGTCGTACGCGAGCGCCCGGGCCAGGCTGGGCGCCACGTCCTCGTCGATCAGACCACGGGCGACGCGCCCCGCCAACCAGTTGCAGCTCACGCGCCGCCACACGTCGTGACGGGCGCGGATCGACGGGTAGGCACGGGTGTCGTCGTTGAAGCCGGCCAGGTTGTAGATGCCGGCGGTCTCGACGACGGCGTCCAGGAAGCGTTCCATGCCCAACACCGAGTCGAAGAACCACCACGGCGCACCGAGCCGCAGGGCCGGGTAGTGTCCCGCGAGGGGGGCCAGTTCACGGCTGTAGGTGCTCTCGTCGAGCGTGTAGAGGACGAGCCGGAAGCCCGGGTCGGCGCCGAGGCGGTTGAGGAGCGGCCGCAGCGCCCGCGTCCACTCGCTGGCCACCGGGATGTCGGCGCCCACGTCGCGGCCGAAGCGCTCGAAGGCGCTCTGGTGATGGTCGCGCAGCGAGCCCACGTGGAGTTGCATCACCAGCCCGTCGTCGGCCGACATGCGCGCCATCTCGGCCAGCATGTGCGACGCGAAGCGTCCCCGATCGAGCGCGTCCGCGCGACGAGACACGAGGCGGTCGAAGGTGGCCGCGGCGCTGTCGGCGTCGAGCCAGCGGACGTCTGCGGTGAAGGCGGCGTGGTCGGTAGCGGTCGCGCCGGCGGCGCGGAAGGCGTTGCGACGTGCCTCCAACGCGCGCAGGTACCCGTCGTAGTCACCGACGTCGACACCGCTGCGCTGGGCCAGGGCTTCCAGCGCCGCAGGCCAATCCTCGCGCGTCGGATCGATGACGGCGTCGGGTCGGAAGGTCGGGCGCACCGAGTAGCCCTCGGCCTGGAGCTGCTGGTGCTGGCCGAGGCTGTCGGTGGCCGCGTCCGTGGTGCACAACACCTCCACCCCGAGACGCTCGAACAGCGCCCGTGGGCGGTAGTCGGGATCTTGCAGGCGTGCGCTCACGTGATCGAAGAGGGCGTCGGCGTTCTCGGCCGATGGACGCTCCTCGACGCCGAACAGGTCGATCAACTCGTGCTTGAGCCAGAGTCCCGTGGGGGTGCCGGCGAAGAGGTGGAAGTGCTCGCAGAAGCGGCGCCAGACGGCACGCGGGTCGCTCTCGCTGGGGCCACCGTCACGGCGTGGCAGGCCCAGGTCTTCCATCGGCACGCCCTGGCTGTAGAGCATGCGCACCACGTAGTGATCGGGGACCACCAGCAGCGTCGCGGGGTCGCCCAAGGGTGCGTCGTCGGCTACGAGGCT
>PXAU01000027.1 GCA_003567075.1 Trueperaceae bacterium | reverse complement strand
CGCGTCGCGCCCGAGCGGGCGGACGCGACGCAGGAGGCCCGATGCCCAAGGACGTGCTGTTGCCGGAGTTGGCCGAGTCGGTGGTCGAGGGCGAGGTGCTGCGCTGGTTGGTGGCGCCGGGAGAGCATGTCGCCGCCGACGCCCCGCTGGTCGAGGTCATGACCGACAAGGTCACGCTGGAGCTGCCGGCGCCCTTCGGTGGCCGCCTGCTGGAGCAGGTCGCGGCCGTCGGCGACGTGATCGCGGTCGGCGCCGTGCTGGCGCGCATCGACGAGGCCGGCGGCGCTGCGGACGCGGCCGCAGCTGCCGCGGACGCTGCCGGTGGCCCAGCGGCCGCCAGGGTAGACGGCGCCTGCGCCGCGGCGGCGGGCGCGTCATCGCCAACCGACCGGGGTGGGGCCGCGGGCGCCGATGCCGCGGACCGTGGTGACGAGCGCAGCCTGTTCCGTGCCGAGGCGCCCGCGGTGGGCGGCCCGGTGCTGCAGGTGCGGCGCGGCGCTACCCGCGGCGCGCCCGCTGCGGTTGGCGGCGCGGCGGCGCCCGTCGCGGCGGGCGCGCGCGGACCCTTCGGGCGGGTGGTGGCCGTTCCGGCAGCCCGTCGCTTGGCGCGCGAGCTCGGGGTCCCGATCGAGACCGTGCTTGGGAGCGGCCCCAGTGGCCGCGTGCGCGTGGCCGACGTCGAGCGGCACGCGCACGCCGGTGACGCGTCCGGGGCACACGGGTTCCCGCCGCCCCCGCAGTACGAGACCCAAGCGGGCTTCGAGGCGCACGAGACGCGGGTGCCGCTGCGCGGCCTGCGTCGCGCCACCGCCCGGCAGCTCGCCGCCTCGCACCTGTACACGGTGCGCACGCTGCACGTGGACGAGGCCGACGTCTCGGCGCTGGTGCGCCTACGCGAGGCCTTGCGGTCGCGCGCCGAGGCGCGCGGCGCCAAGCTGTCGTACCTGCCGTTCGTGATGAAGGCCGTCATCCACGCGTTGCAGGCCTTCCCGGCGCTCAACAGCAGCCTGGACGAGGCGCGCCAGGAGGTGGTGCTCAAGGACTACGTGAACCTGGGCATGGCGGTCGCGACCGAGACCGGCTTGGTGGTGCCGGTGCTGCAGCGCGCCGAGGCGCGCAGCCTGCTCGAGCTGGCGGTCGAGATCCAGCGGCTGGCCGAGCTGGCGCGGCGCGGCGCGCTCGCGCCCGACGACGTGCGCGGCAGCAGCTTCACCATCAGCAACGTCGGCAGCATCGGCGGGCTCTTCTCCTTCCCCATCATCAACGCGCCCGACGCCGCCATCCTGGGCGTGCACACGGTCAAGAAACGGCCGGTGGTGCTGAGCGACGACAGCATCGCGGCCCGCCCGATGCTCTACCTGAGCCTGTCGTTCGACCATCGCCTGGTCGACGGCGCCGAGGCGGTGCGCTTCACGTCGTACGTGATCGACCTGCTCGAGACCCCCGAGGCGCTCTTGCTCGACGCCTGAACGAACGCCGGCGCGCGCCGCGACCGGACCGCCGCCGAGCCGCTCGGGGCGCGCCGCGCGCGGCAACGGGGAGACGCTCCGCGCGCCAGCGCTTCCGTACACTCGTCCCGTGGACGCGGCCGACCTGCCGGTGCTGCCGACGCAGCCCGGTTGCTACTTGTTCCGCGACGCCGGCGAGCGCGTGCTCTACGTGGGTAAGGCGCTCAACCTGCGCTCGCGGGTGCGCTCGTACTTCGGGCGCGCGGTGGGGCAGAAGGCGCAGCTGATCACCCGCGATGCGGCCTCGCTGGAGTTCATCGTCACCGACGGCGAGGTCGACGCGCTGATCCTCGAGGCGAACCTGATCAAGGCCCACAAGCCGCACTACAACGTGCTGCTCAAGGACGACAAGTCCTACCCCTTCCTGAAGCTGACCAACGAGCCCTATCCGATGCTGGAGTTCACCCGCCGGGTGGTCAAGGACGGCGCCCAGTACTTCGGGCCCTACCCCAACGCCAGCGTGGTGCGGCGCGTGCAGGAGCTGGTGGGGTCGGTGTTCCCGCTGCGTCAGAACAGCGGCTCGCCGATGCAGCTGCGCAAGAAGCCGTGCCTGCGCTTCCACATGAAGCGCTGCCTGGCGCCGTGCGTGGGCCAGGTCGAGCCCGACGCCTACGCCCAGGTGGTGGCGCAGGTGCGGACCTTCCTGGAGGGCGGCGTGGAGGCGACGGCGGCCATGCTCGAGCGCGAGATGCGCGCTGCCGCCGGGCGCCAGGAGTTCGAGCTGGCACGGCTCTACCGCGACCGCTTGGAAGCGCTGCGGCGCCTCACCGGCTACGAGTCGAGCGTGATGTCGGCGGGTGGCGAGGACCTCGACTTCCTGGGCGTGGCGAGCGCCGGCGATCACGCCATGGTGCAGCTGTTCCAGATGCGCCGCGGCCGCGTGGTAGGGCGCGACACGCGCTTGTTGCAGGGCGCCGACGGCGCCAGCGTGGCCGAGCTGCTGGAGCCCTTCCTGGCCGAGTACTACGGGATCGCCACGCACGTGCCGCCGCTCCTGCTCGTTCCCGCGAGCGAGCTCGACACGGGCGTTTGGGAGCGCTTCCTCACGGGTCGCGCTGGACGCCGGGTGACCTTGCGCACGCCTCAACGCGGCGACAAGGTGACGCTGCTCGAGATGGCCGAGCGCAACGCCCGCAGCAGCCTCGACGCGCACGTGGCGTTGTTGGAGCAGCGCGGCGAGGCGCCCGGCGTCAAGGAGCTGCAGGGTCTGCTGGCGCTCGGCACGCCACCCTGGCGCATCGAGGGCTTCGACGTCTCCAACCTGATGGGCACCCACACGGTGGCCAGCCTGGTGGTCTTCCAGGGCGGCCGCCCAAAACGCAGCGAGTACCGCCGGGTGCGCATCCGCGGCCTCGCCGCGCCCGACGACTACGCCGCCATGGAGCAGATGCTGACGCGACGCTTCGCGGGCCGTCTGGCCGACAGTCTGGAGCCGCCGGACCTGCTGCTGATCGACGGTGGCAAGGGGCAGGTGAGCGCGGCCCGCAAGGCGCTCGCCGCGGTGGGCGCGCAGGTGCCCGTGGTGGGTCTGGCGAAGCGGCGCGAGACCATCGTCAGCGAGGACGGCCGCGAGCTGGCGGTGCCGCTCACCCACCCGGCCCTGCGGCTCTTGGTCGCGGTCCGCGACGAGGCGCACCGCACCGCCGTGGGCTACAACCGCCAGCGCCGCGGCAAGGCGATGACGCGCT
>PXAU01000102.1 GCA_003567075.1 Trueperaceae bacterium | reverse complement strand
GGCGCGCATGCCGATCGTCATGCTGACGCCGTGATCACCGTCACCGACAGCGGAATCGAGATGGCACAAGTGGTCCTTCTCGCGCTCGATGCGCTCGGCGATCCGGTAGAGCATCCGCACTACGGTGGCGTCGTTGATCTCAGCCATGGGCCCCTCCCATCTTCACGAACATCGGGCAGTTGGCCGGTGCGGCCACCAGGTCGTGCAGTTCCTCGTCGAGTTGCATCAGCGTGATCGAGGCGCCCGCCATCTCGAGCGAGGTGACGTACTCCCCGACGAAGGTCTGTCGGATGCGCACGTTCTCGGCCTCGAGGACGCGGCGGGCGTGCCGGTACATGAGGTAGAGCTCCTCGTACGGCGTCGCGCCGAGGCCGTTGACGAGGATCGCCACGTCGCTCCCACGGAAGTCCTTGTCGGCCAGGATGAGCCCGACGATCTCGTCGACGAGTTTGTCCGCGGGCTCGATGCGGCTGCGGCGAATGCCTGGCTCGCCGTGGACGCCGAGGCCCACCTCGAGCTCGTCGTCGGGGAGGTGGAACGTCGGCTGGCCGTTGGCCGGCACGGTGCAGGCCGAAAGACCCACGCCGACGGTGCGGGTCACGTCGTTGGCCTTGCGGGTGGTGGCGACGACACTGGCCAGGTCGGCCATCGTCTCGGCCTTGGCAGCCAGGACCTTGAACACGAAGAAGTCGCCCGCGATGCCGCGGCGCCGGTCGATCTGATCGGGTGGGGCCGAGGCTACGTCGTCGGTCACGAGCACGGTCTCGACCGGGATGCCGTGCTCGGCGCTCGCGCGGGCGGCGGCGCGGTCGAAGTTCATCACGTCGCCAGCGTAGTTCCCGTAGCTGTAGACCACCCCGGCGCCGCCGTTGGCCGCGAGCGTTGCCTCGAGCACAGGCTTGGCCGGTGGCGAGGCGAAGATGTTGCCGATCGGCGCGGCGTCCGCGCCGCCCTTGCCGACGTAGCCCATGAAGGCGGGTAGGTGACCGGAGCCGCCCCCGATCACGACGCCGACCTTGCCCTCGATGGGGCCGTCGACGCGCGCGACGGCGCGATGGCCGACGCGCTTGACGAGGTCCTCGTGGGCCAGCACGAAGCCCTCGAGGCTCTCTTCCACGAAGTCGAAGGGGTCGTTGATGAGCTTCTTCATCTCAGTGTGTCTCCGGAGTCGTCTCGTCGGACGGGGTGGCGGCGCGGCGGGCGTCGAAGGCGGCGATCTTGTCGACCTTGCGGGCGCTGTTGCCCCCTTCGAACTCCGACGCGAGCCAGGTGTCGACGATGCTCTTGGCGAGCTCGGGTCCGATGACGCGGGCTCCCATGGTGACGATCTGGGCGTTGTTGCTCTTCCGGGCCCGCTGGGCCGAGTAGGCGTCGTGGGCTTGGGCGGCGCTCACGCCCGGCACCTTGTTGGCGCTGATCGCCATGCCGATGCCGGTGCCGCAGATGAGGATCCCTCGCTCGGCCTTGTGCGCTGCGACGTCTTGGGCGAGCTCGAGGGCGACGTCCGGGTAGTCGACCGGGTCGCTGGAGTGGCAGCCGTAATCGACGACCTCGATCCCGGCCTTGGTCAGGTGCTCCTTCAGCGTCTCCTTGAGGGCGAACCCGGCTTCGTCGGATCCGATGGCGATCTTGGTGCTCTTCATCGTGATGGTGGGCTCCGTCCTGCGGTGGCTGCCGCGCGGCGCCGGCCTCGGGCCGGGGCGAGAGCAGCCCCAGGGCCTCACACCCTGGGGCTGCTCGCTGGCATAGGTACTGCGCTTAGCGCGTGGTGAGGGCTTCGCGCTCTTCGAGCAGGGCGTCGACGTTCTCGAGGGTGATGTTCGTCCAGGGGACGTTGTACTCCTCGTCCATGCCGCCGTTCCATTCCATCTCGGGGTAGCGGGTCCAGAGCTCGCCAAGCGGCTCGTACTCGGGGCCGACGATGCGTGCGAGCAGGATGTCGAGGGCGCCCTCGGCCTGGGCCCGCGCGTCTTGCAGGATGCTGATGTCGTGCTCGCCGGCCTTCACCGCGAGCATGGCGTCGGTGACACCGTCGATGCCGCTGGTAGGGATGGTCGCGGGATCGATGCCGGCGGCCTTGAGGGCCTCGATGGCACCGAGCGCCATCTCGTCGTTCTGGCCGACCACGCCGTCGATCTGGCCGGGGTACGTCGTGAGGAAGTTCTCCATGCGCGCGAGCTCTTCGGCGCGCGACCAGTTGGCGGGCTGCATGGCGAGCATGGTGATGCCCGGGTACTCCTCGAGCGCCATCATGTTGCCTTCGCGCCGTTCGATCTGGGCGGATTGACCGAGGGGTCCTTCGAGGATGACGATGTTGCCTTCGCCGCCGAGCAGCTCGAAGACGCCGACGGCCTGCTGGTAGCCGCCGAGCACGTCATCCGAGCCGATGTAGCTCGCCAGTTGGTCGGTGTTGACGCGCGTGTTGGAGCCGACCACCGGGATGCCTTCAGCGGCCGCTACGGCGACGGCGGCGGCACCCGCCTCGATGTCGATGGGCACGAAGATGATGCCGTCGAAGCGCTGGGTGACCATCGTCTCGAACTGGCCCTGCTGCACCGACGCGTCGTAGCGCCCGTCGAAGACGGTGAGCTCGACGGTACCGTCGACGACGGCCGGGTGGCGCTGGAGCGCGGTGGTCCACAGCTGCATGTACTCGGCTTGGAGACCGTAGACGGCGGCGCCGACGCGGATGGGCGCGTCCTGGGCCATGACCGACGACATGACGAGCGCGACGGTGGCTGCGAGGATGATGCGGAAGGGTGTTCTCATGCGGGGTGTGGTCCTTTCTCGTGCGGGTTGGGGTCGTTCGAGGCCCCCAAGGGGTGCGGAGCGGTGGACACGGTAGCGGCGTCGTATACGGCGTGGTTCGCGGCTTGGAACTCGACCGATCGTTCCTCCTTTCCTTGCGGTGGACGCCCGCTCGCCGAACTCGGCGGGGCCCTTGCAGGTATCTCCGTGATCAGCGTTGCCGCATCGAGTCGAGCAGCACGGCGGCGACGATGATGGCGCCCTTGAAGGTCAGCTGGTAGTAGGCCGACACGCCCAAGAGATCGAGACCGTTGTTGACGACGGCGATGATGAGCACCCCGATGAGGGTGCCGAAGAGCCGTCCTTGCCCGCCCGCCAGGCTGGTCCCACCGATGACGACCGCGGCGATGGCGTCGAGCTCGTAGGCCACGCCTGCTTGCGGCAGTCCGGCGGTGGTGCGCGCGCTCAGGATGATGCCGCCGAGGGCCGCCAGGCAGCCGCTGATGGCGTACACCGTGAACTTGACCATGCGGGTGTTGACCCCGCTGATCCGGGCCGCCTCCTCGTTCCCGCCAACGGCGTACACGTAGCGGCCGAACGGCGTCTGGTACAGGAGGAGCCAGGCGAGACCGAGCACGCCGAAGAAGATGAGGACTGGCACGGGGATGCCGGCGACCATGCCTTGGCCGACGTAGATGTACTCGGGACTGAGGCGTGAGACCGGCATGCCGTCGCTGGAGATGAGGGTGAGACCCCTGGCGATGCTGAGCATCCCGAGTGTGACGACGAAGGGGGGGACCCTGAAGAAGGCGACGAGCGAGCCGTTCACCATGCCCAGCATGGCGCCAGCCGCCAAGCCCATCGGGAGCGCAACGTAGAGCGGGTACTGCTCACCCAGGCTGGAGCTGGCGAAGATCGCTGCGATCATCCCTCCGAACGCCAGCACCGAACCGACGGACAGGTCGATACCGGCCGTCAGGATGACGAAGGTCATGCCGATCGCCAGGAGACCGTTGATCGACGCCTGGCGCAACACGTTGCGGATGTTCGGACCGGTGAGGAAGAACTCGCTCGAGAAGGTGAGCGCGACCACCAGGAGGATGAAAGCGAGGATGATGCCGTTCTCGACCAGGAAGATGCGAATCCTCAAGCTGCGAGCCTGTTTCATACTGCGAGCGCTCGATGCTTCCACGCGCCTCGTCCACCCTTCCTGGTCTCGCGGCCCTGTGGTGGCCATCCCGGCATCCGGTTGAACGCTTTGGAATGTATCACGTTCGCATGACATCGGTCAACATGGGGACCGGTCATTGCGACGTCCGCACGGTCGGCGACGCTCCTACGATGCGCCAAGTAACGATGTCCATGCGGGCCTTCGCGCGCGTCCGCTCGGGTGCGAACGCTGCTTGACATCTGCCGACGTCGGGTGACGTATGCACGTTGGGGCCTTGAGGGTAGGGGGCGTGATCGTCACACGGCAAGCTGCATCACCGCCTCTTCGCTGGCCTGCTCACGAGACAGGATGCCGGCCATGCGCCCCGCCTTCATCACCAGGATCCGGTCGCTCATCCCGAGCACCTCGGGCAACTCCGACGACGCCAGCACGATGCCCTTGCCCTGATCGACGAACTCCGACATGAAGCGGTAGATCTCGGCCTTGGCGCCGATGTCGATGCCTCGCGTCGGCTCGTCGAGCATCAGCAGCGACGGCTTGGTCAGGAGCCAGCGGCCGAGGACGACCTTCTGCTGGTTCCCACCGCTCAAGAACTTGACCAGTTGCCTGGGTGACGCCATGCGCACGTCGAGGTCTCGGCTCATGCTCGACACGACGCGACCCACGCCCAGCGCGGAGACGAAGCCGAACCGCGTGTGTCGCCCGAGGGTCGAGATGGCCATGTTGTCGCGCACCGACATCGGCAGGATGAGACCGGTCGCCTTGCGGTCCTCGGTGATGAGGGCCATGTTGTTGCGCATCGCCTGCGAGGGATAGCGCGCCCGCAGGCGCTTGCCCTGGAACGTCACGCTGCCCGACGTCGCGCGCGTGACGCTGAACAGCGCGTTCAGGAGCTCGGACTTGCCGGCGCCCATCAGGCCGAATACGCCGAGAATCTCACCCTTGTGGAGCGTGAAGCTCACGTCGCGGAACTCGCCCTCCCGCGTCAGCTGCTCGACCTCGAGCAGCGGCTGCGTCGTCGGGGTGTTGGTCTTCGGGAAGCCCTTGGCCTCGCGCCCGATCATGAGCCGGATCAGGCCGTCGCGGTCGGTCTCGCCGGTCGGCATGCTGGCGATGTGGTGGCCGTCGCGCAGGACCGTCACCTCGTCCGCGATCTCGAAGACCTCCTCGAGCTTGTGCGAGATGTAGATGATGCCGGTGCCCCGTGCCTTGAGCTTGCGGATGCTGGCCATCAGGTGCTCGATCTCGCGGTCGCCCAGGGCCGAGGTGGGCTCGTCCATGATGATGATGTCGGCCTCGTACGAGATCGCCTTGGCGATCTCGACCAACTGCATCTGCGCGACCGACAGGGTCTTCATCTTCTGCCACGGGTCCAAGTCCAACTCGAGCTCCGCCATGGCGTCCTTTGCCAGGGCGTTCATGCCGGGGTAGTCGATGAACGCGCCGGCGCGACGCGGTTCACGCCCGAGGAACAAGTTCTCGGCGATGCTCATGTCGCCGATGGCGCTGAGCTCCTGCTGGATGATCGAGATCCCAGCGTCGAGCGCCTGCTTGGGTTCGTGGAAGTCGACCACCTGGCCCTTGAGGGTGATCTCGCCGCGATCGCGGCGGTGCCAGCCGATGAGGATCTTCATCAACGTCGACTTGCCGGCACCGTTCTCGCCGACGAGCGCGTGCACCGTCCCGGGCCGTACCTGGATCGAGACGTCGCTCAAGGCCTGCACGCCGGGGAAGCGCTTGCTGATGCCCTGGACATCGAGGATGAGGCCCGACTGCGGTGGCATGGCCGCCTCGCTGGTCGCGACGTCGGAGCGGCCGACCGGGAACGTCATTGGATCACGAAGCCGCCGTCGATGATCAGGTGATGCCCGTTGATCATGGCGGCAGCGTCGCTCGCCAGGAACACCACGCTGGCGGCGACCTCCTCGGGCATGGCGAAGCGGCCGACAGGGATCTTCGCCTTCATCGCCTCACCCTTCTCGCCGGCCCAGGCCTGCTTGCCTAGGTCGGTCAGCACGACCGTGGGCCCGACCGCGTTGCAGGTGATCCCGTGCTTGGCCCACTCGATTGCGAGGACGTTGGTCAGGCCGACGATGCCGGCCTTGCTGGTGCAGTACGCCGCGTGCTGATCGATGCCGACGACCGCGGCTTGCGAGGCGACGTTGATGATCCGGCCGGCAGGCGAGCGTGACAGATGGCCGAAGGCGGCGCGCGCCATCAGGAACGGGGCGCGCAGGTTGACGTCCATCGTCAGGTCCCAGTCCTCGTCGCTGAGCGCCTCGGCCGGGGCGAGGCGGACCACGCCGGCGTTGTTGACGAGGATGTCGAGCTGGCCGAGGGCGTCGACCGTCGACGCGACCGCGTCGGCGCACGCGGCCGGGTCGGTGATGTCGGCCGTGACGGCATGGGTTCGGTAGCCCTCGGAGGCGAGTTCGCGCGCGACCTCGTGGACCTCGTCCAAGAGGTCCACCAGTGCGACCGAGGCGCCTTCGACGGCGAGGGCGCGACCGATCGCGGCGCCGATGCCGCGCGCAGCGCCGGTCACGAGTCCGACGCGGCCATCCAAGCGGTTCGAGGCGGGCGTGTTCGGCGTGCTCATCATCCATCCCTCCGAAGGGCAGCCACGGAAGCGACAGGTCGACCCCGTCAGGTTCGGATCACCGTCGCGGTGTGCCTGCGGTCCACCATGCGCTCCCTGCTCTTCAACGCCATGTGCGTCGTTGCCCGATGATACTCGGGCGCTTGACAAGCGTCAACCAAGGGTGCGATGTGTGCGACCTTGCCGCGGCGGCCATCAGGGGCCTCGCGCATTGCGAAGGATGCCGACTCTGGCGCGACGAAGTGCGCGCTGTAGCGGTTTTGTGCAGCCTCGTCGGAGCCGGAGGTGGACGTGGACGAGTGCGGGCGGTACAATCTCCGGAAGGCGAATACCCGAAGTTGGAGATGACATATGTCAACGGATCGGGTCCGGGATCAGCAAGCGAGACTGGCTGAGCGCATCGGCAGCGGCACGAGCGCCGTCACCAACGCGAACGCTGCCCCGCACCTCGTCTCCGATCTCCCGGGTCTCGGCGACCCAACCATCATGGCTGCTTGGCTCTACTACCACGAGGGCATGACGCAGGCCGAGGTGGCTGAGGTGCTCAAGGTCTCGCGTCCTTCGGTGGCGAACATGCTGGCGCGCGCGCGCGAGGCTGGCATCGTGCAGATCAGCGTTCGGCCCGACTACCTCGCGTCGCTGACGCTGAGCCGGAAGATGCGGGAGCATTTCGGCTTGGAGCAGGTCATCGTCGTGCCGACGCCGCCCGGCGCCGACACGATCGCCGTGCATCGCAGCCTCGGGAAGGCCGGAGCCGCTTACCTCGAGAACAGCGTGCAGCCCGGTGAGATCCTGGTCACGGCCTGGGGCGCCGCGATGCTCGAGGTGGCACTGTCGCTCAGCCACAAGCCGATCCCGGGGCTCCGGCTCGCCCAGTCGCTGGGGGGCGTCTCCGCTGCGGATCACTTCAACCCGACGCGGGTCGCGAGCCTGATGGGGGAGAAGCTCGAGGCGCAGGTGTACCACCTCTACGTACCGTGCATGGTCGAATCGCGCGAGGTTCGCGATATCCTCTTACGCGATCGAGGCATCTCGTCGGCCTTCGAGGTCGCGCGCTCGGCAAACCGGGCCATGATCGGCATCGGCAAGGTCGCGTCGGACGCGACCGTGGTCCGCGCCGGCTTCATGAGCGCGATGCAGATGGAGGCGTTGCGCGCCCGAGGCGCTGTCGGTGACGTGATGGGCCGCTTCTTCGACATCGAGGGAAGGCCAGTCCAGAGCGAACTGAACGAGCGAATCATGGCGCTCTCGCTGGACGATCTGCAGCGCATCGAACGCGTCATCGCGGTGGCCGGTGGCTCGGAGAAGGTCGAGGCCATCCTCGGCGCCGTGCGCAGCCCGTACATCGACGTGTTGATCGTCGACGAACGCACCGCCAACGCGGTCACGGAGCTCGATCAAGCGACCCGCCGCGGCTAGCCGAGCCACCGCTTCGTTACGGCTCGGTGTGGCTCCCTGCGTCCCGCCGCTGCAACATGGCCGCGCGCACGCGCTCGCCTTCCGCCCACTGGGCGCGCTCCTCGTCGGTCTCCACGAGCAGCTGCGGCACCGGGGTCGGGCGGCCGTTGGCGTCCAAGGCCACGAAGTTGAGGTGCCCGCTGGTGCACAATCGGCGCTCCCCGCTGAAGGGGTTCTCGCCGGTGACCTCGCAGCGCACGATCATGCTGGTGCGGCCGGTCCAGACGACCCGGCTGCGCACCTCGACGATCTCACCGACGTGCACCGGGGCGCGGAAGTCGATCGGCTCGGTGGAGGCCGTCACCACCTGCGTGCGGGCGAAGCGGAAGCAGGCGATCGCCGAGGTGACGTCGATCAGTTGCAGGACGTAGCCGCCGAAGGCTGTGCCGAGCGGGTTGGCGTTGTTCGGGAACACGGTGTCGACGCTGGTGGTCCAGTCGCTGCGCTGCGGGGGAAGCCCGGCTGGGCGCGGTGGCGGCGGCGGTCGGCGGAGCGAGGCGGCGCACATGCTGCCCATCGTAGGCGGTGCGCGTGCTCGCGACGCCCATGGAGAACGCCCCCCGGACGATCCGGGGGGCGTCGGCTACCCGTCGTGGAATGAGGGAACCGGCGGTTCTCCTCAACGGGAGGCGTGTCTGGTTACCCTCGACGGGTACCTCCACTGGTCACGCGATTGTCAGTCTTGATTCGGACCACCTCCTTCCCGTGGTGATGGCATCGTACACGAACAGCTCGGCGGCGTCGTGTGGCTTGCCACACTCGCCTCTCCGGTGGCTGCCAGCGCGCGCCAGCGACGGGCCGTATGCCCGTGCGCCGCGCCAGGGCCGGTCCGGTAGCATGGCGCCACACCCAGCGTCCGGGAGGCCACGCGTGCTCACCCTGCCCGAGAAACTCCTCTTCCTGGTGCTTGCCGCGCTCGCCTTCGGCGCCGCGTATCGCGGCTTCCGCACGGTCGTCCTGGTGGTGGGCCGGGGCGGCGGGGCCATGCACTACCCCCGCTGGGACGCGTTGCCACGACGCGCGGGGGCGGCGATCGTGCGCACCCTGTCGCAAGCGACGGTGTTCAAGGACCGCCCCGTGGTGTCGGCCTTCCACGCCTTCGTCTTCTACGGCTTCGTCTTCTACCTGCTCGTCAACGTCGCCGACGCACTCAAGGGCTACGTGCCACCGGCCTGGTACGCCGGCCTCTCGTTCGGCATCCCAGGCGGGCTCTTCCGGTTCGGCGCCGACGTGCTCTCGCTACTGATCCTGGTGGCGGTGTCGTTCTTCCTCCTGCGCCGCTTCGTGGCCCGCGACCCGCGGCTCGGGCAGCATGCGCGCACGCTGCAGCACGAAGCCGTCCTGGCCGGCGGCATCCGTCGCGACAGCCTGATCGTGGGCGCGTTCATCCTTGGGCACGTGGGCTTCCGGCTCCTGGGCGAGGGCTTCCTGCTGGCGTACGAGGGGCATGTCGACCCATGGCAGCCGGTGGCGAGCGCGCTGGCGCTCGCGATCGGTCCCGGCGAAGGGCGACTGATCGGCTGGCACGTCGGTTGGTGGGGCGCCCTGGGGCTGATCCTGGCGTTCCTGCCGTATTTCCCGCGCTCGAAGCACCTGCACCTGTTCGCCGCGCCGGTCAAGTTCGCGCTCGAGCGACGGCAGCCCGACCGAAGCCCCGTGCCGCTCGGGGCGCTCGAGCCGATCGACTTCGAGGACGAGGGGCTGGAGCAGTACGGTGCCAGCGCGCTCGAGCACCTGCGCGTGCCGCAGCTGCTCGACGCCTACGCCTGCATCCAGTGCAACCGCTGCAGCAACGTCTGCCCCGCCAACGTCACCGGCAAGGTCCTCTCACCCGCCGCGTTGGAGATCAACAAGCGTTACGAGCTCACGCGCATCGGGCCGTCGCTGGCCGCTGGCGAACCGAGTCCGCGGCCGCTGCTCGAGTTCGCGATCGCGCCCGAGGCGGTGTGGGCCTGCACCACCTGCGGGGCGTGCATGGAGATCTGCCCGGTGGGCTGCGAGCAGATGATCGACATCGTCGACATCCGGCGCGACCTGGTGATGATGCAGGGCGCCTTCCCGAGCGAGCTGCAGCAGGCCTTCCGCGGCCTGGAGCGCAGCGGTAACCCCTGGGGCCTGGCGGCCGAGAAGCGGCTCGACTGGGCCGAGGGGCTCGAGGTGGCCGTGCCCACCGTGGAGGACGACCCCGACTTCGAGGTGCTCTTCTGGGTTGGCTGCGCGGGCAGCTACGACCCTGCCGCCCAAGCCACCAGCCGCGCCATGGCGCGCTTGCTGACGCGCGCCGGCGTGCGTTTCGCCGTCCTGGGCAAGGCCGAGAAGTGCAGCGGCGACCCGGCTCGCCGGGCAGGGAACGAGTACCTCTACCAGCAGCTGGCCAGCGAGAACGTGGCGCTGCTCGACGAGGTGCTGGATGGCGCCCCCGCAGCTTCCCGGAGGCTGGTGGTGACGGCCTGCCCGCACTGCTTCAACGCGCTGGCGAACGACTACCCGCAGCTGGGCGCCGACTACCGCGTGGTGCACCACAGCCAGTTCCTCGACGCGCTCGTGCAGGAGGGGCGGTTGGCGCCGGCCGCGCTGGAGACGCCGGTCACGTACCACGATCCGTGCTACCTGGGGCGGCACAACGGCGAGTACGACGCGCCCCGGCGGCTGCTCGCAGGCGCCAACGGTGGGCTGCGCGAGATGCCTCGCAGCCGCGCAGCGAGCTTCTGCTGCGGCGCCGGCGGCGCGCAGTTCTGGAAGGAGGAGGAGGCGGGTGACGGCCGGGTGGCGGACGCGCGCCTGGCCGAGGCGCGCGCGACCGGCGCGCGCGTGATCGCATCCGCCTGCCCCTTCTGCAAGGTCATGCTCGGTTCGGCCGGGGCCGGCGACGATGACGGCGACAGCGCCAGCGACGGGCACCGCGCTGCCGCGGACGGGTCGCGGGGCAGCGCGGTGGGTGGCGCTTCCGCCTTGCTCGTGACCGACGTCGCGCAACTGCTCGACGAAGCGCAGGAGCGCGCGGGCAACGCGTGAGGCCACGCTGCCGAGGAAACTTCACCGCGCGCTGGCGCTGGTCGCAGCTAGCATGACCTGCGGCCCCAGGCGGAGCGGGATACGTCCGACCGCGCGGGGCCGTGCCGTCCGCGCGGGGTCGGCCGTGCCGTCCGCGCGGGGCCGGTCGCCTGTGCTCGTGGCGCGCACGGCGTGCGCCACGGCCGTCCAGCTCGAGGCCTGGAGAGCCACACCGTGCCTTCCGTCGCGTCCCACATCGATGTCGTCAGCGTGCTCGAAGCGCTCTTCCGTGACCATCCCGAGCCCTTGCTGTTGGTCGTGGACGGACCCGAGCCGCGCGTGCTGGAGGGGAATCGTGCGGCCGCGGAGCTGTACGGTTTCAGCCTCGAGGGCCTCACCGACCTCCCGCTGGCCGACCTCTGGGCCGAGCCCGAGCAGCGCCCTTCGGCCGAGGACTTCGACGCCATCGCCGCCGGTGAACGCGACCTCGGCACTGTCAAGCACATGGGGCGTGATCACGAGGTTCGGCTGGTGCGCATCGCTGCCCGGCGCGTGAAGCCCGGCGCCGTCGTCGGCGCCCGCACCGACCCGGCCACAGCCGAGGCCGCGCGGGCCGCGCAGGCCTGGTTGGTGTCGGTTCGCGACGTCAGCGAGCTCGAGGCGGTCGAGGCCCGCGCGACCCAGAACGAGCGCCTGTATCACATGCTGGCCGAGCACGCCTTCGACGGCGTGGCGTTGCTCGCGGCCGACCTCACCAACCAGAGCGTCACGGCCCGCACCGCGGAAGCGCTCGGCTTCCGCACCCTGGAGCTCGCCGGCAAGGACCGCCGCGACCTGATTCACCCGACCGACCGCGCCGCCTTCCAAGCGGCCGTCGACCGGCTGCAAGGGCGGCCGGGCGAGCGCGAGTCCATCACCTACCGCATGCGCGACGCGCGCGGTCGCTGGCACTGGCTCGAGGGCACCATCACCAACCTGGTCGACGATCCCCACGTGGGCGCCTTCGTGCTCGTGTACCACGACGTCACCGAACGCATGCGCGCGAGCGAGGCCGCCGAGCAGGTGACCGCCCAGCTCGAGCGTCGCGTCGAGCACATGCAGGCGCTGCGTCGCGTCGACATGGCCATCACCAACTCCATCGACGTCGGGCTCGCGCTCGACATCTTCCTGGAGCAAGTCCAGGCCCTGCTCAAGGTGGATGCGGCTGGCGTGCTCCTCTACGACGAAGCCAGCCAGACGCTCCAACCTGCCGCCGCTCGCGGTTTCGGCGTCGAGCCGGCGCGCGACCGTCCGGTGCGCACCGGTGAGGAGTTGGCCGGCTTCGCTGCCCGCGAGCAACGCACCGTGTACGTGCAGGACCTCCAGGCCGATCCGCGCGAGGGGGCGGTGGTGGCGCCCGAGCATCAGCGGCGCTTCCGCGCGTACTGGGCGGTGCCGATGCTGACCAAGGGACAGCTGCAGGGCGTGATCGAGCTCTATGCCGAGCGTGTCTTCGTCCCAGATGCGCAGTGGTTCGAGTTCCTCGAGACCTTCGCAGACCAAGGCGCGATCGCTGTCGAGAGCGCACTGCTGTTCCGCTCGCTGGAGCGCTCCAATGCCGAGCTGCAACTTGCCTACGACAAGACCATCGCCGGCTGGGCGTACGCGCTCGACCTCAAGGACGAAGAGACCGCGGGCCACAGCCAGCGCGTCACGCAGCTGACCGTCCGCTTGGCGCAGCGCCTGGGTGTGCCGGCGGAGGAGCTCATCCACATCCAGCGCGGTGCGCTGCTGCACGACATCGGCAAGATGGGCGTGCCGGACTCGATCCTGCTCAAGCGCGGCGAGTTGACCGCGGCCGAGCGTCGGCTCATCGAGCAGCACACCGAGTACGGGCGCGACCTGCTCGAGCCCATCGCCTTCCTCAAGCCCGCCATCGCCATCCCGTACAGCCATCACGAGCGCTGGGACGGCAGCGGCTACCCGCAGGGCCTGGTCGGCGAGGCGATCCCGCTGGCGGCCCGCATCTTCGCGATCGTCGACGTCTACGACGCGCTCACCAGCGAGCGCCCGTACCGCCACGCCTGGAGCCGCGAGGAGGCGCTGGAGTACATCCAACGCGAAGCCGGCTCGCACTTCGACCCGCGACTGGTCGACGTGTTCATGGCGCTCATCCGCGAGGGCGACAAGCCGACCTGAGCGAGGACGCCGCGACCACGGCCAGCGCGCTGAGGCATCGGCTGCGGGGCGCGCTGGCGCCTCGCCGACACCCCGCGGGTCCACCGGACGGATCGTCGCGCCGTCGCGCGCCAGGGTCGTCCGCCCGTCTCCTACGCCGACGGGCCGGTGCTACGTTGAAGCGCGTGAACCGGGTTCGGATCGTCCTCGTCGTGGCGGGATTGCTGCTGGCAGGCCTGGGGGCGTATGGGCTGGGCGTCGCGCTGAGGCCGCCGCCCGCGTTGGGCGGCACGGCGCTGCAGAACCCGCCGAGCATGGTCGACCTGCAGCTGGTGCGTGGCGATGGTGTCGAGGTCCGTTTGGGCGACGCTCTCGACGGCACCACCACGCTCGTCTTCTTCGGCTTCACCCGCTGTCCCGACGTCTGCCCGCTGACCATGGCCCGCCTGGCAGGCCTCTACGAGGAGATGGGCCGTCCCGAGAACCTCAACGTGGCGATGGTCACGGTGGACCCGGAGCACGACGTGCCGGAGTTGCTGCACACCTACGTGACGGCCTTCCACCAGGACTTCCTGGCCTTCAGCGGCAGCAACGCCCAGATCGCCACGGCGGCGCGCGCCTTCTTCGTCGGCTACGCCGGCATCGGTACCGAGACTTTCACCCACACCGACGTGGTGGCGGTGCTCGATCGCGCGGGGTCGCTGCGCTACGTGTACTCGCAGCCGAACCTGCGGCACCTGCCCAACGACCTGCCGGCGATCCTGGCGCAACGCGGCTTCTGAGCCTCGATCCCGGCGC
>PXAU01000022.1 GCA_003567075.1 Trueperaceae bacterium | reverse complement strand
TCACCTGCCCAACGCCCCAGGTCGCGGACGTGCTCGACGACGTGGTCCTTCAACGCGAACGGATCGAAGCCGGTGGTGGGTGCAGGGGTGTTGGACACGCCCTCCAGGGTACGACGCCGCGGGAACGCACCGCGCAGCCGAGACGCTCACCAGATGGCACCGAGTTGCCAGGCCTCCAGGGTCTCCACCGTCGCCGTGCCACCGTTCGCCACCAGCGCGACCTCGTCCAGCGGCGGACCGCTCGGGTAGACGCGGGTGGTGAGCGCGTGACGTTCGTCGACGATCAGCTCGAGCACGGAGTGGTCGAGGTACACATGCAGCGAGACCCGTTCGAGCGCCGCGCCACCGCGCACGAGCGGCAACGTGTCGACGGCGTAGTCCGTGCCATGCGGGCCCTTGGCGCGACGCGTGTCGACCATGAGCCGGCCTGCCTCCCACGCCACGACGACGTCCGTGTGCTCGCCCGGCGCATGCCGTAGCCGCACGCCCGCCATGGCGGCGCTGCCGCGGGAGAGCGTCAGCCGCAGCTCCAGGGCGGGGCCGCCGAGGTCGAGCGGCTGCACCCCATGCACCGGAGCATCGTCGAGCCGCACGCCAGCGCCGCGCAGCGTCTCGAGCTCGGGCACGAAGCGCTGCCGCAGCACGCCGTCCTCGAGCGTGAGGGTGCGCGGCAGCGACGCCGCGCCGGCCCAGTGGCCGTTGGCGCGCTCCACGTGCCGCTGCTCCTGGAGCCAGCCCCAGACGAGCCGTCGGCCGCGATCGTCGAGCAGCGACAGGGGCGCGTAGAAGCAGCGGTAGCCCCAATCGAGGCGCTGGCGTGAGCCGGGGTGGAAGCGGCGCTCGGCGTAACGGCCCACGAGTGCGTTGGGGTACGTGAGGGCGGTCCCCTGCCAGCGCGACACCAGCAGCACGTGCTCGCCGTCAAGCGCGAAGAAGTTGGGGCACTCCCAGATCTGGCCGGTGTCGTCGCAGACACCGTCGGCGTGTGCCGGCACGAACGGGTGAAGGTACTCCCAGCGGCGCAAGTCCGGCGAGCGGTAGAGCAGCGCCTGCCCTACACCGCCGAGCGAGGTCCCCACGAGCGCGTACCAGCCATCGTCCTCGCGCCAGGCGTAGGGATCGCGGTAGGCCTCGAGCGCGTGCGCTGCGAGCGTCCCCGGCACGCGCGACACCGGGTTCGTGGGATCCTTGCGCCAGTGCACCAGGTCGGCGGAGCCGGTCGCGAGGCAGGTGGCCTGCTCGCCCGCCCGCACCCCGGTGTAGAGGATGGTGGGCGTGCCGCCATCGTCGACGAAGCAGCCCGACCAACAGCCGTCGGCATCGGCCGGCGACATCTCCGGCGTGAGCGCCACCGGCAGATGCTGCCAATGCACCAGGTCGTCGCTGACGGCGTGCCCCCAGTGCGGCGGGGCCCACCGGGGCGCCACGGGATTGTGTTGGTAGAAGACGTGGTAACGGCCCTGCCACTCCACCACGCCGTTGGGATCGTTCATCCAGCCCGTCGGCGGGAGCAGGTGGTAGCGCGGGCGGTGCCGGTCGTGTGCGCCGCTCACCCCTTCACCCCGGTGGCGGCGATCGACTCGATGAAGGCCCGCTGCAGGAACAGGTAGAACACCAGCACCGGCACGGTGATGAGCGACAGGTACGCCATCACCTCGCCCCAGGCGATGTTGAGCTGGAAGAAGTACTGCAGGCCGACCATGACCGGTCGGTAGGTCTCGCCCTGGGCCACCATCAGCGGCCACAGGTACATGTTGTACATCGCCAGGAACTTGAGGATCGCGGCGGTGGCGAAGACGGGACCGCTGAGCGGCACGATCACCTTGGCGTACACCTGCCACCACGACGCGCCATCCATGCGGGCCGCCTCGATCATCTCGTCGGGCAGGTCCTTGAAGAACTGCACGAACAGGAAGATCGAGAGCGCGTCGGCGATGAACGGCACGATCTGCACGTGGTAGCTGTTGAGCCAGCCGATGCTGAGACCCGATGGGCCGATCCAGGGCAGCCGGCTGACCAGCATCAGCAGCGGCACCGCGATGGACTCGAACGGCACGATGAGCGTCGCGATGATGATCGACAGCACCAGCGCCCGACCGCGCCAGCGCAGCTTGGCGAAGGCGAAGCCCGCCAACGAGTTGAGGAAGAGCCCCAACACGACCGTCACGCTCGTCACGAGCACCGAGTTGAACACGAAGCGGCCGATGGGCGCGCGCTCGAACGCCTTGAGGTAGTTGTCGAGCGAGATGTCGCCCACGGGCAGGAACGCGCGCAGCGAGCCCGTGTCACGAAGCAGCTGCAAGTCCGGCTTGAGCGACGAGACGATCATGAACACGAGCGGGAACACGAACACCAGCGCGATCACCGTCAGCAGCAGGTACCGCACCAGCGCCGTGTTCCGCCGCTGGCGCCGACTCCGCACCACGCGCGCGACGGTCATCGCACCCGCTCCCGGGTCACGTAGCGCTGCAGCAGCGACACCGACAGCACGATCAGGAAGAGAATCACCGAGATGGCCGAGCCGCCGGCGATGTCCTGCCGCTCGAAACCACGCTGCACCGCCTGGAACACGATCGACTGGGTCGAGTCGCGGGGACCGCCGCGGGTCATCACGTCGATCTGGGTGAAGAGCGCGAATGCCTGCATGGTGATCACCACCAGCACCAGCACGGCGGTGTTGCGCAGGCCTGGCCAGGTCACGTAGCGGAACTTCTGCCAGGCGTTGGCGCCGGCGACCTCGGCGGCCTCGTACAGCACGCCCGGGATGGTCTGCAGGCCCGAGAGCCAGATCACCATGTGGAACCCGACCGCCTGCCAGATCGACATCGCCATGATCGCGCCCAGCGCCGTCGACGGGTTCCCGAGCCAATCGACCGGGGTGAAGTTGCCGAAGGTGAGCCAGGCGAGGAGCGAGTTCAGCAGACCACCTGGGCTGTAGATGAAGCGCCACAGGAGCGATACGACCACGAGCGAGATGACGACGGGCATGAAATAGATCGTCCGGAAGACGTTGATCCCACGCAGCGGTTGGTTGATGAGCAGCGCCAGCACCAAGGCCAGGGTCGCCTGGGTGGGCGCCACCACCAGCACGAACAGAAGCGTGTTGCCGAGCGCGCGCATGAACACCACGTCGCTGGCCAGCAGGTACAGGCGGCGCTCGCCCCACTGCCACGACCGAAGCTCGCGCAGGCCGGCGAGG
>PXAU01000265.1 GCA_003567075.1 Trueperaceae bacterium | reverse complement strand
TCAAGGCCGCCGACCCCGACAGCTACCCGCTGCAGATCAACGCCGGCACCTCGATGGGCGAGGCCACCACGATGCAGGGCTACTTCATGCTCCTGCTCGGCACCGGCCACTTCCTCACCGACGAAGAGGACCGCTGGATCGTCCGCAGCCAGGGCATCCTCGACACGCTCGAGCTGTACCAGACCATCTACCTCGAGGAGGCGCTCGGGGATCCGCGCATCCAGCTCCTGGCCGACGGCCGGAACCGCAGCTTCGCCAACTTCCGCGACGGCAACACCGCGCTGCTGGTCGAGGGTGACTGGTTCTACCGCGGCCCCACCGCCCCCGGGCAGGAGTTCGAGGTCGCCAACCGCGACGAGGTCATGACCTGGGCCAAGATGCCCGCCCAAGCGCCCGGCCAGGGCCTGCGCGGCCAGGACTTCGTCACAATCTCCGGTGGCACCGGCTTCGTGCTCAACCCGAACCCGACCGACGGCCCGCTGGCCTGGGAGCTGCTGGCGTTCATGAACAGCCAGGAAGCGCTTCAAGTGGCCCAGGAGTACCAGCCGCGCATCCGCGTGCGCGACGACGTGCCGGTCCCGGGCGTGCCCTTCCTGACCGAGACGGCGTCCGCCCTCGGTCCCTTCACCACCGCCCGCCCGAACCTCGCCGTCTACCCCGAGATCTCGTTCCAAGCGCAGCTCATGACCGAGCGCGTCGTCTCGGGCGAGATGACCCCGATGCAGGCCATGGACGCCTACGCCCGCGCAGTGCGCGACATCGCCGGCGCCGACAACGTCGTCGACCTGCTCGGCGACTGACCCACCTCGTCCGGGCCGGAGCCTGCCACGGCTCCGGCCCCACCCCCGCCCCCGACGGAGGCTTCCGTGCAACGGCAAAGTATCTTGTCACTCCCCGCCGGACTGCTGTTCCTCTTCCCGGCGAGCGTCTTCGTGATCGCGTTCATCATCTTGCCGTTCTTCTGGATCGCCGCGGTCAGCTTCACGAACCGCACCCTCACCGGCCGCACCGCCCTCGAGCCCGAGTTCGTCGGCTTCGCCAACTACCTGCGGCTGTTCGATCCCGACCGTTTCCTCCAATCGGGTGAGTTCGGCGCGTCGCTCATCCTCACGGGCCAGTTCGTGTTCTTCTCCGCCATCCTCGGTCAAGCCCTGCTGGGGCTGGTGCTGGCCTGGTTCTTCTACAACCAGCGCGGCTGGGTGCAGAGCCTCGTCCAGACCGTCGCGATCCTGGCCTGGATCATGCCCGACGTGGTGGTCGCCTTCGCCTGGTTCTCCTTCCTGGACCGGGACGCCGGCACGCTCAACCAGATCCTGAGCGGCCTCGGCCTCGGACGCCCTGATTGGCTCCTGGCGCTCCCGATGGCGTCGATCATCATCTTCAACATCTGGCGCGGCACGGCCTTCAGCATGCTCCTGTTCTCGTCGGCCTTCGGTTCCATCCCGCCGAGTCACCTCGAGACCGCGTCCGTGGCCGGCGCCAGCACCTGGCAGAAACTGCGCGACATCATCCTGCCGCTCATCAGCACCCACATCGTCACCTGCTTGATCCTCATCACGCTGTGGACGTTCAACACCTTCACGCCCTTCCTCCTGACCGGCGGAGGTCCCGCCTTCCAGACGGAGGTGGTCTCCATCTACACCTACAGGACGGCGTTCCAGTTCTTCCGTTTCGGGCTAGGCGGCGCCGTCGGCATGGTCATGATGCTCATCAACCTCGCCTTCGCGCTCGTCTACCTCTACATCCTGCGCTCGCAGAAGGTGCGCACATGAAGCGGCCCATGCGCTTCTTCGTGGGCCGGATCGCCTTCTACGTCGGCGCCTGCCTGTTCGCGTCCTTCTTCGTGCTGCCGCTGCTGTGGCTCACGGTCGCACCGTTCAACACCCTGGCCACGTTGTCGGTCCAGTTCCCGGAGGAGTGGAGCCTGGCGAACTTCCAGCGGGTGTTCGCCAACACCTTCGCGATCCGCGCGCTGGTGCAGAACAGCGTCATCCAGGCTGGCGGCGCCATGCTGCTGGTGACCGTCACCGCCACCTTGGCGGCGTACGCGCTCTCCCGCTCGACGATCAAGGGTGCCACCGTCATCTCGTACGGCTTGGTGCTGTTCTCCTCGGTGGTGACCGGCACGGCCGCCATGGTGCCGATCTTCCTGATGGTGCACCGCATGGGCCTCATCGACACGCACTTGGCCGTGGTGCTGGTCTTCACCGGGGGGTTGCTGCCGGCGGCCATCTTCATCATGCGCGACTTCGTCGACTCGATCCCGCGCTCGTACGAGGAGTCCGCGCTCGTGGCCGGCGCCAGCCCGTGGCGGGTGTTCAACGACATCGCCCTTCCGATCGTGCGCCCAGGCATGATGGTGATCGCCGTGTGGGCCTTCGTCAACGTCTGGGGCGGCTTCCTGATCCCCTTCATCCTGCTGCGGAGTCCCGACCGGATGCCGGCGTCGGTGGCGATCTACTCCTTCTACACCGAGGCGGGTACGCCGCTGATCACCCTGACGGCCGCCTACTCGCTGCTCTACTCGCTGCCCGTCCTGCTGCTGTACCTCTTCGTCAACTGGAAGTACGGCTTCCGCTTCTTCGGAGGGATCAAGTCGTGAGTGCCATGCGCCAACCGTCCTGCACCGTCACCTTGGGAGGCCTGCCATGGCGGGCGTGAGTTTCCGCGGCGTGACCAAGGCCTTCGGCAGCGTCGTCGCTGTCGACGACGTGAGCTTCGAGATCGCCGACGGCGAGTTCGTGTGCCTGCTGGGGCCCTCGGGCTGCGGGAAGACCACCACCTTGCGCCTCATCGCCGGGCTCGAGCAGCCCACCAACGGCAGCATCCACATCGGCGCCGCCGACGTCACGCTGGTGGCGCCCAAGGGGCGCGACATCGGCATGGTGTTCCAGGACTACGCGCTCTACCCCCACATGACCATCGCCGACAACATCACGTACCCGCTCAAGGTGCGGGGCGTGTCGAAGGAGGATCGTGCCCGCCGGGCGGCCGAGGTGGCCGCCAGCCTGCAGATCGGCGACCTGCTCGAGCGGCGTCCGGGCCAGATCTCGGGCGGTCAGCAGCAGCGCACCTCGGTGGCGCGCGCCGTGGTCCACAAGCCGCAGGTGTTCCTGTTCGACGAGCCGCTCTCCAACCTCGACGCCAAGCTCCGCCTGGAGGCGCGCGGCTTCCTGAAGCACCTGCAGCAGGACCTGGGCGTGACGGC
>PXAU01000240.1 GCA_003567075.1 Trueperaceae bacterium | reverse complement strand
GCACCCCGACGACGCCTTCGACCTGCGCGCCGACGCGGTCGCCGCGCGCATCACGCCCAAGACCAAGGCGCTGCTGCTCGTGACCCCCTCGAACCCGACGGGCGGCATCATCACGCCCGGCGAGGCCGAGAAGATCGCCGAACTCGCCAAGCGGCACGGCTTCATCGTGATCTCCGACGAGATCTACGGCAAGTTCGTGTGGCCGCCGCATGAACACGTCTCGATCGGCGCGTTGCCCGGGATGGCCGAGCACACCATCACGCTCTCGGGCTTCTCCAAGGCCTGGGCCATGACGGGCTGGCGCGTCGGCTACGTCATCGCGCCGCAGGACGCCATCCAGGGCATGGCCGCGCTGAAAGCCGCCACCACCGGACCGGTCGCGAACGTCAGCCAGGCCGCGGCGCTGGCCGCGGCCGAAGGGGACGACGCCTGCATCGACGCGTTCCGGGAGGTCTACGCCGAGCGGCGCGCGCTCATGGCCGAAGGGCTCAGCGCGATGGGTCTGCACTACACCGACCCGCGCGGCGGCTTCTTCTTCTGGGCCGACAGCTCGTCCACCGGGTTGCGCGCGCTGGAGCTCTCCTACCTGTTGCTCAAGGAGGCGCGCGTGCTGGTGTTCCCCGGTACCGGCTTCGGTGCCGCCTGGAGCGACTACCTGCGCATCACCACGCTGCAGCCGACCGAGGTGCTGCGCGAGGCGGTGGAACGCATGACGCCGGTCGTGCAGCGCTACGCCGCCGAGGCCAAGGCACGTTCGTGACGCCGGAGGCGGCGTCGACGCGAGAGGACCAACGTGTGATCAGGACCAACGAAGAGCAGCTCGTCGAGATCGCCGTGGCCGGCGCCATCAGCGCGCCCGCCTTCGCGCGCGGTCCGTTCCTGCCCGACAACGACGGCCTGGCGGTGGTGCGTCCGGGCATGTACGGCTACGTCTACAACGTCCGTGTCGGCGACCCCGCCTTCGGCTGGCAGGGCGACCACGTCGAGCCCGGCGCCAGCATCGACCACCCCGACAGCGGCGTCCACCACGCGCTGCACTACCTGACCTGCATGGGCAACGAGGCGGTCGTGACCAGCGGGCTGGCGGCCGGCGCCCGGGGCCGTGTCGTCGGTGAGCACGCCCGCATCCTGGTCGACTTCGATCCCGAGGTGCACGACCGGCTCTGCGTCGGCGACACCATCCAGATCCGAGCCAAGGGGCGTGGCTTGCGCCTGCTCGACGTCCCCAACGTGGAACTCAAGAAGATGAGCCCGGAACTGCTGCATGCCATGCACCTCAGCGTCGAAGGCGGCAAGGTGCACGTGCCGGTCGCGCTGGAGCTGCCGGTGAAGGTGATGGCCTCGGGGGCCGAACTCAACTCCGAGTACGTCGACCAGGACCTCACCTCGGGCGACCGCGCCTACATGCGCGAGGCGGGCATCGACCGCCTGCGCATCGGCGACATCGTCGCCATCGACGACGCCGACCACTACTGGGGGCGCGGCTACCGGCGCGGGTACCGCGCCATCGCGCTGTGCATCCACGGCGACTCGGTCATGACCGGGCACGGTCCGGGCATCCTCACCCTGATGGCCGGAACCGCCGACGACATCGAATGGAGCATCGACCCGCAGGCGAACATCGCCCGCTACCTGCAGATCCGGGAGACCCTGTGATGCGTCACAACGCTGAGAAGCTCGTCCACGTGTCCGTGATGGGGCAGATCGCCAGCCCCAGCCTGCCCGGGCTCCCGGCCGAACCCTACCGGCTCGACGCCGACGGCAAGCCCTTCCTCTACCCGACCCACGGCAGCATCGTCTACAACGTCTCGGTCGGCGATCCTGCCTATGGCTGGTTGGCCGACACCATCCACCCGTCGGTCAGCATCCACCTCAAGGAGGGCCCGGCCAACCAGGGTCTCAACGTGCTGGCCTGCGTCGGCAACGTCGCGACCGTCATGACCGGCGCCGCCGCTGGCGCCAAGGGCATGGTGACGGGCAAGTCGGGCCGCTTCTCCGAGCACGTCATCGTCCACTTCGCCAAGGCCGAGCGCGAGAAGATGGCGATCGGCGACAAGATCCAGGTGCGGGCCGCCGGCGTCGGCCTGGAGCTCAGCGAGTTCCCGTCGGTGAAGCTCAAGGCCTGCTCGCCGGCGCTGCTCGAGAAGCTCGTCGACGGCACCGACGACCAGGGCCGGCTGCGGGTCAAGGTGGCGGCCGTGGCGCCCTCCTTCCTCCTCGGAGCCGGTGCCGGGCTGGCCAGCGACGGCGGCTCGCTGCACATCCAGACGGTCGACCGCGAGGCGCTCGGCGAGGCCGGCCTCGACCAGCTCCGGCTCGGTGACGTGGTGGCGTTGCAGGACTTCGACAGCCGCTACTCCCACGGCTTCTTCCGCGGCGCGGTCGGCATCGGCGTGATCGGTCAAGGCGACAGCCCGCGCCCCGGCTACGGGCCTGGCCTGACTCTGCTCATGACCTCGCACGACGGGCGCATCGCACCGGTCACCACGCCCGGCGCCAACCTCGCGGACCTCTTCGACCTGCACGCGTGAGCACGCAGCTGCCCACCCAGGCGAGCGGCACCGAGCCCGGCCTGCCGCGCGTCGACGCCGGCGCGCTCGAGGCCTTCGCCGTCGCCTGCTTCGAGGCCATGGGCGTTCGGCCCGGCGACGCCCGGGTGTGCGCGGACGCGCTCATGCAGAGCGAGCTGCGCTACCACCCC
This sequence comes from Trueperaceae bacterium, assembly GCA_003567075.1. GTDB lineage: Bacteria > Deinococcota > Deinococci > Deinococcales > Trueperaceae > CSSed10-48. Next base: position 529 of record PXAU01000240.1, on the reverse strand, counting down.
GGGCAAGGCCAGGGCATCAAGCGCCTGCGGGCCTATCGCGAGCGGATCGCCAGCGGCCGCGTCGACGTCGGCGCCGCCTTCGAGGTGCGCAAGGAGAGCCCGGCGCTGGCGCTGGTCGACGCCAACAACGGCCTCGGCTCGGCGGTCGGGCGGCGCGCGATGGCGCTCGCCTGCGACAAGGCCGCGGCGTGCGGCGTAGGCGCGGTGGTGGTGCACGGCAGCACCCACTTCGGGTCCTCGTCCGTCCACGCTCGCACCGCGTTGGAACGCGACCAGATCGGCATCGCGATCACCAACGCCGGGCCCGAGATGGCTGCCTGGGGCGGCCGCACCCCGGTGCTCGGCACCAACCCGTGGGGCATCGCCGCCCCCACCGGAGGCGCCTTCCCGGTGGTGCTCGACATCGCTCTCACCACCGCCGGCAAGGGCATGATGCGCTTCCTGGCCGAGCGCGGCGAGCCGATGCCGCGCGACTGGGCGCTCACCCCGGAGGGCGAGGAGACCGACGATCCCAGCGCCGCCATGGCGG
>PXAU01000319.1 GCA_003567075.1 Trueperaceae bacterium | reverse complement strand
GCTCGACGAGGGCGACGACGACCCCCAGCGCTTCTTCCGCCTGCTCGGCGCCGCGCTGCAGCGCGCCATCGGCCACGGCGGCGAGCTGGAACGGGCCCTCGCCGGCCCCCAAGCGCCGCCGCCGCGGGCGTTGCTCACGCCGCTGCTGAACGCGCTCACCGACGCCGCCGCCCGCGTGTTGGTCTGCCTGGATGACCTGCACCTCCTCACCGACCCACGGATCTTCGACGACCTGGCGTTCCTGACCGAGCAGGCCCCGCCCGGGTTGTGTCTGCTGATCGCGACGCGGGCCGACCCGCCGCTGCCGCTGCACCGCTGGCGCGCCCGCGGCCAGCTACTCGAGTTGCGCGCCGACGACCTTCGCCTCGCCGCCGACGAGACGGCGGCGCTGCTCGCAAGCGAGCTCGGTCGATCGGTGGGCGCGTCGACCATCGCGGCCGTGCAGCGCGCCACCGAGGGCTGGGCGGCCGGTGTGCGGCTGGCGTCGCTGGCGCTGCTGGCTGCCGCCGAAACGGACGAGCAGGCGCTGGTCGAGCGCCTCGAGCTGGGCGAGGGCTTCGCGCTGGAGTACCTCGCCGAGGAGGTCCTCGCGCGGCTGGGCGATCCGATGGCTGCGTTCCTGCTCGACACGGCGTCGCTCGAGGCGTTCGCGCCCGTGCTCGTCGACGCCGTTCGCGGGACCGACGACGCGCAGCAGCGCCTCAGCGAGGCGCGAGCGCGCGGGCTCTTCCTCCAGACCGCCGCCGCACCACCGGGGGCCCCGACCGAGGGTGGCTGGTGGCGCTTCCATCGCCTCTTCCGCACGCTTCTGCTCGGCCGACTGCGTGCCGCTGACCCGCCGCGCGAGCGGACGCTGCAGAGGCGAGCCGGCGCTTGGTTCGAGTCGCACGGCGCGACCGAGGCTGCGCTCGAGTACGCCCTGGCGGCTGGCGACGGCGAGCGCGCTGCCCGCCTTCTCGACGCCGTCGCCTACGGCTTGGTGATGGCCGGCCGGGCTCGCTTCGTCGAACGCGCGCTCGAGCGCCTGCCGGAAGCGGAGCGTGCGCGGGTGCCACGGGCGCGGCTGGCCTACGGCTGGGCCCTGCTCCTGCGCGGCCGCTACGACGACCTCGACCGCCTGCTGGCCGACCTACGAGCGGACGCCGACGTGTTCGGCCCTCCCGATCGCGCCCAACTGACGGCCCTCTGCGCCGTGCTGGCCGACACCCGCGGCCACGCCCACGAGGCGCTCGCGCTGGCCGAGGCGGCGCTGGCCGCCGCACCGGAGGGCGACGCCGTCACCCGCGCGGCCGCTACCATGGCGCTCGCCGGCGCCCAGCGAGAGCTCGGCCGCAGCGGCGAGGCGGTCGCCGCCTACGAGCGGGCGCTGCCGCTCTCCCGTGCGGCGCGCCTCGCCGTTCCCGAAGGGCTGGCGCGAGCGCACCTCGGCCTGCTCTACCTCCAACGCGGCCGGCTGCGCAAGGCGATCAGCGTGTCCCAGCCGCTCGCTGGCGGGGCCACGCACCCGGCTGCGGCTGCGGCGCTCGCGGCGCGCTGCGATGCGCTGCTCGAACAGGACGAACGCGACGCCGTGCGTCGCGCGCTGCCCGAAGTCACGGCTTTGGCCGAGCGGCTCGGGCAGCCGGCGGTGCTGGCGAACGTGCACCTGGTGTGGAGCCGCCTGCACCGCGCCGAGGGTGACGCCGGGCGCGCCCGCGATGCGCTCGAAGCTGCGCTCGCGCAGGCCGAGCGGGGGGTGCCCGGCTGGATCCGCGCGCTGGTCTCGGTTCGTGCCGCCGAGGCGAGCCTGGCTGACGGGGACGTCGCAGCGGCCGAGGCGCACCTGCGCTCTGCCGAGGTGCTCGGCCCGCGGGGTCCGGTGGCGACCGCGCTCGTGCTGGCCCGTGCGCGCCATCGACTGGAGCGGGCCGGGCCTGGTGACGTCAAGGCGGCGCTCGCCGCGGCACGCTCGCTGGTCGAGGCCAAGGGGCCTCCGGTGGCGGACGCCGACCCTGCTCTCGCGACCGATCCCGATGCGAGTCCGGCGACCGACAGCGTTGCCGGTTCCGCGGCCGTCGCCACGGGCACGGCCGACCCCGGTGACGGTGTTCGCATCGCCGCGCTGGTGCTGCAGGCGCTGGCCGAGGAGACCCTGGGCGAACCCGTCGCTGCGCAGGCGACGCTCGCGCACGCCGTGCGCCGAGCCGAGCCCGAAGGCTTCGTGCGCACCTTCGTCGAGGCGGGCCAGACGTGCGCGGCGCTGCTCGCTCGCCTCGGCCACCCGTACGCCGCGCGCTTGCTCGATGCTTTCCCTGAGCGCGTCCACGCGCACCTCGCGGCGCGCGACGCGACGCCGGCGCTGCAGGCGGTGACCGAGCGCGAGCGCGACATCCTCCGCGCCCTCGCCTCGGCCCGCACCTACCGGCAGGTCGCCGACGAGCTCGGCGTGAGCGTCAACACCGTGCGTTTCCACGTCAAGAACCTCTACGCCAAGCTGGCCGTGAACACGCGTCTCGAGGCGGTGGAGCGGGCGCGGCAGCTGGGATGGCTGTCGAACGGTCGCGTTGGGCACGAAGCGGGACCGCTCGGCTGATCCGGCTGACGATGCCCGAGGCCGACGAGCCTGGTCTACCGTGGGAAGCGATCGGAGGTACGAGCCATGCGCGACGTCGACGTCGGTTCGGTCTGGCCGCTGCTGCGACCTGAGGTGGTGGTGTGGGCGGTGGCGGAGTACGAGGGCACACGGAGCATCTGCCCGCTGGGGTGGACGATGCGGACCTCGATCTCGCCGCCGATGATGGCGATCAGCGTGTCGCCGCAGAACTTCACCCATGGGCTCATGGAGGGCTCAGGCGCGTTCGTGCTGGCGTACCCGGGCAGGGAGCTGGCAGAGGCGACGCTCTACTGCGGCAGCCATAGCGCTCGCGACAGCGACAAGTTCGCGTACACGGGCCTGACGCCCCTGCCGGGTCGGCAGGTAGCGGCGCCGGTCATCGGCGAGTGCGTGGCCAACCTCGAGTGCCGCCTCGTCGAGCGCTTCACCACGGGCGACCACTCGATCTTCGTCGGTGAGGTGGTCGCTGCCTGGGCGCAGGAGGACCCGGGCGCACTGCTGTGCCTGGTCGACGCGTCGGCGGGCTACGAGACCGTGCTCACCGACGAGCGCTTCCGCTTCGGGGTGGTGCGGCGCTAGCGGCGCGCATCCAAGTCCGAGCTCATCGACAACCTGGCGGCCCAGAAGGAGGCGCTGCGCGGGT
>PXAU01000349.1 GCA_003567075.1 Trueperaceae bacterium | reverse complement strand
GCGCCTCGCAGGACCTCCACCGCGTGCCGACGGCGGAGGTACGCCTCGTGATGGCGACCCGCGAACTCGGCGATCGACGCTTCGTGCACCTCCAAGACGGCCCAGGTGGCGCTGTCCGGCGGGACACGCGCGAGCGCGTCTTGGAGCAACTCGCTCCAGCGCATCGCGCGCCCGGCCGCGTGATAGGACATGCCCAGCAGCGCACCGCCCTGCTCGAGCGGCTTCCACCAGCCGGCGTCCAGGGCGTACGCCCATGCCGCCTCCAGGTTGGCGTGCTCAGCCCCGAGAGAGGCAATCGCCTCGCGCTCGGCCCCACGTTGACCGGCGTCCTCCCAATGCGCCAGGTCGTCGCAGAACCAGCGGGCGTGCCGCTCGCGCGCCGCGGCGATCGCTTCGTGCGCGTGCTCCGCCTGCTCGCGGACGTACCGCTCGAGCAGCGGGTGCTGGAAGAAGCGTCCGTCGGCATCGAGCGACAGGAAGGACTTGTTGCGCAGCGCCAGCAGCAGCGGACGACCGGCGCCGGCGACCGCCCTGGCGGCCTCTTCGCTGAAGCCGCCTCGGAACGCCGCGAGTCGCACGAGCGCGTCGCGCTCGGCTCGTGAGAGCGCCCGCCACGAGGCGTCGAACACGACCCGGACGCTGGCATGGCGCGCATCGACGTCGTGATCGGCAGCTTCGAGCGTGGCGTGGCCTGCGGCCAGCTCCGTTGCGATCCGGTCGATGGTCATCACCCGCAACCAGCCGGCGGCAAGCTCCAGCGCCAGCGGCATGCCGCCGGTGCGCCGGCAGACCTCGACGATGGCGTCGCCGTGCCGATGCAGGTCGAGGTCGCTGCCGATGCGTTCGGCGCGCCGCTGCAGCAGCTCGACGGCGGGGAACGACGCCAGGTCGCTGCCGGCGGCGCGCGGGTACGCGAGCCCGGTGAGCTCGACGAGGCTCCCGTCGAGGCCGTCGAGGCGCGTGCGCGAGGTCAGCAGCCAGGCGACCTCGGGCGCGGCCTGTCGCATCCGGTCGAGCAACCGGGGGAGCGTTGGGAGCTGCTCGACGTTGTCGAGCACGATGAGCATGCGTTGCCCGGCGATGGTGTGGAGCACGGTCTGGAGCGGTGCCTGGTTGGGTGAGGGCGCCATCCCCAGCGCCGTGAGGAGCGCCACCCCGACCTGGTCGAGGCCCGTCGCCTGCGCCAGCCACGCCACCGCTACGCCGTCCGCGAAGTGCCGCTGCAGCCTCTCGGCGGTGGCGAGAGCCAGCCGCGTCTTGCCCATGCCGCCGGCGGCCAAGAGCGTGACGACGGGCCCGTCGCCGCGCAGCAGGGCCGTCTCGAGGCGAGCGAGTTCGGCCGTTCGGCCGATGAACGGTTGGCGCGCCGCGCGTTGCCGGAGCCTGTCGGGGCTGGCGTGCGGGCGCGTCGTCTGCGCTGACGCGGGTGTGGGGACCGGCGCGGGGGGGGGATCGCCGGTGCTTCGGAGCCGTTCGGCAAGGGTCACGGTCCGAGCTTCGGGAGCGAGGCCGAGCTCGCGTTCCAGGCGCACCTGGAAGGTGATGTAGCGCTGTAGGGCGGTCGACCTGCGGCCGCTCTCGTGGCAGGCCTCGAGGTAGAGTCGCAGCGCCTCCTCGTCGAGCGGCGCGACGTCGAGCCAGCGTTCGAGCGATCGCGTGGCGCCGTCGGCATCCGCTTGCTGCATGTCGCGCTGAGCGCGAGCCAGCAGGGCTCGACGGCAGCGTTCGTGCCACGCGCTTCGCTCGAGCTCGAGCCAGGACTCGAACTCCGGGGCGGACGGCAGCTTGAAGCCGTCGAGCAGGATCCCAGGCCAGCCGTCGTCACCAGGAGCGGTGTCGTCGTGATCGAGGCGTTCCGACCAGCGGTCGCGATCGCTGTCGACCGGCCAGCGTACGCGGCTGCGTTCGATCTCGAGCCCGTCGGCGAAAGGCAGGCCGCGCGCGACGCTCAGCAGTTGCCGCAGGTTGACGCGTCCGCGTTGTTCGTCGGTGTCGGGCCAGAAGAGGTAGAGCAGGTCGTCGCGGGGTACCCATCCGCCGGCATGCGCGAGGTAGTAGAGCAATGCGCTGCGGTGGTTGGCGGCTGGTTCCCACGTCTGCTCGCCCAATCGGATCGATGGTCGCCCGAGGAGTCGGACGAATGCCCGCATGCAGCATGATACGGCGCATTCGCCGGTCGGTTCGGACGGATGCCCGCGACGCGCCGCTCCAGAAGGGGCCTCCTTGGCCTCATGCCCGCAGCCTCGGCCTCATGCCGGCAGCGCGTCGACGTCGAGCGCGCCAGCCTGACCTCATGCCCGCATCACGCTGGCATCACGCTCGCCTGCCTAGCATGCGCTCGGGTGATCGACCGCTACCTCCGGTCGCCCACACTCCTCTGACCGGGCGGCGGGCGACGTTCGGGCGTCGCACGCCGCCCGACTATCGTGGCGCCCGGCCAGCGTGTTGGAGCACGAACGCCGTGGCCTGGCTGCGGATGGCGTCGCGGATGGCGAGGGCAGCCTCCGGTGGGTCGACCCGGCCGCACAGGCGTTCGCAGGCGCTGGCGTAGGGGTCCTCGAAGTGGCAGTGCGTCGCGTGCGTCACCGACACGACGCGAGCGGAGGCGAGGCGGTCGGCGAAGGGACGCATGTTCCCCTCGGCGTTGCAGGGCGAGGGCTCGGCGAACAAGAAGAGCGCAGGCCCCTGCCACTCGGTGGCACCCGCCGCGAGTCCACCGCTGTCGACCGGGTCGAGCCCCAGGTAGGCGACCGCCGCCGGGTCCTCGGCGGCGGCCAGCAGCGCTGCCAGCCCGCCGGCGCTGAAGCCGGCGTAGAGGACGCGGGCGGTGCTGGCCTCGGGCGCCGGGAGCGCGTCCGCTACGGCGCGCAGGTCGAGCGCGTTGCGGTCATGGTGCCCGGCGAACAGCGTCGAGTTGCAGAACGACACCACCGCCGTGCGCACGCCGTGGCTGGCGAGATGCTCGGCCCAACCGCGCATGCTCGCGAGGTTGCGCAGGAAGCCGTGCGCCAGCACGACCGTGGCGCCACCGTGCCATGCGTCGGGCGTATGGACGTCGTAGCGCACCAGGCAGCCGAAGGCCGATTGCAGCGCGTCCGAGGTGACGCTCGTGGCGATCGGGCCGCGCGCCGCGAGCCGCGGATCGAACGCCGGCACCTGCCTGCCGGGCTCGAGCGACGTGACGGCGCTCGGACCACACGCCAGCAGGGCGAGGAGCAGGCTCGCGAACGCCAAGG
>PXAU01000228.1 GCA_003567075.1 Trueperaceae bacterium | reverse complement strand
GCTCGAGGCCGAAGGAAGACCCCCTCAGCTCGAGGCCGATGACGACGAGCCGGACGCCTCCACGCTCCCCCATCGCCGCGACCGCGACGCCGGCAACGCACCCGTCGGCCGCTCCTTCGCGTCCTTCCTGCGCACCCAACCCGGACCATCCAGGCATCCCCAACCAGCACCCGCCGACGACGAGGACACCGCCACCGCACCGGCAGCCGCGACCTGGACCCGCCACCAGCTGCTCCCGAGCCTCGAGCTCCACGTCCGCGAGGACTTCGAGCACCCCACCACGCTGGCAGGCTTGAACGCGCTGCGCGACGCCCTGATCGCGCGATTGGAGGCCATCGCGTTGACACGCCCGAGGGACGACTGACGCTCCGCACGGCCCGCGCCTGAGCCGCGCACGACTCGCCCGTCCACCACCCGGCCGCGATCGACGCCCCACCGATGGCGGTCACGAGCACCACCCCAACCGACGCCTGATGGCGGCCGGACGGGAGCCCTCCGCCCCAGCGCGGGCAAAGGAGCCACCATGACGCACCCGGTCCCTCGCCTCACCCTCCGGCCCGAACGCGGCGCTCTGCCCACGCAGGGTGGACGCGTCGAAGCCCTCCTCGAACTCAGCGTCGACTTCCCTACCCCGGATCCGAGCGTCGAGCGCGATCCCGTCGCCCTGGCGCTCGTCATCGACCGCTCCGGGTCCATGGGTGGCGCCCCGCTCGAGCACGCCAAGCTCGCCGCGCGCCAGGCCGTCCGCGCGCTGCTGCCCGGCGACCGCGTCGCCGTCGTTGCCTTCGACCACGACGTGGACGTCGTGGTCCCGTCGACCGCCGTCGGCCAGGATCGGCGCGCCATCGAAGCCGCGATCGGCGCCATCCACTCCGGCGGCACGACCGCGTTGCACGCCGGCTGGGTGCAGGGGTACACCGAGGCCCTGCGGCATCTGGCGCCGAAAGGGCTCAACCGCATCGTGCTCCTCTCCGACGGGCTCGCCAACGTCGGCATCACCGATCCCGCAGCCATCGCGCGGGACGTCCGCGACGCCACCGACGCGGGTGTCGGCACCAGCACCATCGGCCTCGGCCGCTCTTTCGACGAGCACTTGCTGCGCCATCTCGCCGATGCGGGCGGCGGCAGCTACACCTTCGTCGAGGCACCCGAAGCGCTCGCCGACCTGTTCGAGACCGAGCTCGCCGGGCTCTCTGCCCTGCGCGGCCGGAACCTGCGCATCGCGCTGAGTGACGAGGGCGCGCGCTTCCGAAGCGTCCGCGCCGGCGCGAAGCTCGATCGCGGTGCGCTGCTGATCCCCGAGCTCGTGGCTGGACTCCCCTCGAGCCTACTCGTGACCCTCGAGGTCACGCCAGGTGACGCCGCCCCCACGCTCGAACTGGCCTGGGACGACACCCTCCTCGGGAGCCGCCAGACGATCCAGGTACCCACCAACCTCGAGCGGCGAAGCGCCGCCGCGCTCGCCGAGCGGCCCATGGACCCCGAGTTCGAGGCCCTACGCCGCCGCGACGAGGCCGATCGGCGCATGGCCAGCGTCGAAGCGGAGGTCCGCCACGGCCGCTTCCACGAGGCGTCCACGATCATCAACCGGTTGCGCGCCGACGTATCGACCTGGACCCCCGGCAACGCCCGCGACCAGCGGCTGGCCGAGCTGGACGACCTCCGCCAAGACTTGCGCTCGCATGACGGCACCATGGCCGCCAAGAAGGTTCACAGGAAGGGGGTCGAGCGCGAGCGCGGGTACTCGCAGCTGGAGCGCTCGGAGATGATGCAGCGCGCCCGCGAGCAACGCGGTCTCTACACGGGCCCCACCGCCGACCCGGCCGCGGTTGCCTCACCCGACGCCTCTCGCAACCGCGGCGCCGGACGCCCAGGTAGGACGGCGACCTCGCTCGCGCACCACACCCTCGAGCGCAGCGACGGCAGCCGCGCCACCATCGAGGTCGTCCTCGGCGACCTGACCGAGCAGCGCGTCGACGCCATCGTCAACCCCAGCAACCGTGGCCTCTTCGGTACGGCCGGCGTCGACGGCGCGATCCACGCCAAAGCCGGCCCCGAGCTCACCGACGCCTGCCGCGCCATCGGCGGCATCGACTACGGCGAGGCCGTCCACACACCAGGCTTCCGTCTCCCGGCACGCTACGTCATCCACACCGCCGCCGCGCCGTGGAAGGGCGGCGGTAGCGAGCGCAAGACGCTCTACGCCGCCTACCGGGCCAGCCTCGACGTCGCCCGCAGCCTCCGCGCCCGCTCGCTGGCCCTACCGGCGATGGGAACCGGCACGCACGGCTACCCGCCCGAGGTCGCCGTCGAGATCGCCGTGGACGCCGTGCTCGCCTCGCTCACGAAGCCCGGGCCGACCACGTTGGTGCGGTTCGTCGTGCTTGACCGGGACCTGGCCAAGCACTACCTGCAGCAGTTGACGCAGGCGCTCGCCCGCGTCGCCCCCTGACCACGCGAACGTGGAGGGCGGGCGCGCGGCATCCACACGACCGAGAACATGGGGCCGCGGCGTCGACCGGCTGCGCACTGGTTACCCCGGCCGTACCAGCTCCACTGACTCGAAGCGAGCGAAGTCCCGATCGAAGGCGACGACCGTGGCACCGTACTCGCTCGCCAACGCCGCCAGGTAGGCGTCGATGACGAGGCCGCCGTGCGCCTGCGAGGCGTCGACGAGCGTCATCGTCCGAGCACCATCCGACGCTGCCGCTCCTCGCCTTCCAACGCGCCCGCGAGCGCCAACGCTCGGTCGAGGTCGACCCGCGGCACGCCGAGATCGAACGTCGGCGTCTCGAAGGGCGTAGCCGGCACGCTCGCCTGCAGCCCGCGGCGGAGGGCGTCGTTGACGACCTCCTTGAACGAAGCGCGGCGCTCGTGCATCTCGCGCCGGATCAGGTCCTCGACGCCGGGCTCCAGCGTCACGGTCGTCCTCATGCGCGCATCATGGCATCACGACCATGCGCACGATGATGCCCTACGGTGCCGTCTCCGGTTCGTGGCCCGCCTCAGCGCCGGTCGCCGGGTAGAGGACCCGCAGCGGTCCAGCGGGGGTGTCGGCGGTCGCGTCGATGCGCCGCACCTGATGCCTCGTGCGCTGCGCGTGCTCGGCTAGCAGCGCGATGAGCACCGCATACACGCCGGGGCCATGCTCAGGGAGGGTCAGGCCCTCGGGCTCGAACCGCAGCAAGGCAGGCACCTTGCCATCGGCGTCGGGCTCGGTCTCGGCCATGAGGTAG
>PXAU01000107.1 GCA_003567075.1 Trueperaceae bacterium | reverse complement strand
ATATACATACATAAGATAATGATAATCAGTAATTTAATCCATGAAAAACCCAGAAAAACAACATTTTTTACAGAATACTTGACTCATAATTTTCACACAGCCTCTCCAGAGGGGATTTTTTAACCACCCCTTGCCCCTCCTTGAGAAGGAGGGGAATTCTTACCCTTGGCCAATCTAATCAACCTAATTCACTTCATTACAAACAAACTCACCCTGGACGTTTGCCATCGGTTTTACGAAGACGGCGGCGGAGAGGGCGGGAATCAGGTACACGCCGTTGGTGATCTGCGTTTCACGGATGACAGGGTCGCTGCCGTTTTCGAGGATCGGGTGCAGCTTCATTCCGGAGAGGCCGAAGTCGACGGATTTCGGTTCGAGGTCAGCATTGAAGACGACCAGGATACCGTCGTAATTTGGATCAAGAGATTCACCGGCGCAGATTCCGTCAGAAATGGTCATGGCGATGATGCCCGGCTCCTGATCAGGCCCGGTATTGTGGAAGGCCACACGCCGATGCACCTGGTCTGCAGTTCGCAGACGGAAAAGGGGCGAGCTGTAGCGCACGTTGAGCTGATCTCTGAATACCGCGTTTGCGAACTCCATATGATGCTTTTCAACGCTGATGTTTTCGTTGGTCATGAATTGCCGGTGTTCATCCCAGCGGTCTTCATTGTCCCATTTTGGCGGGAGGCCGCTTCCCCAGAGGTGCGTTTCGAGGGTGTAGTCAACGGCGTTGTACCAGTCGCCCGAGTCGTAGCTGTTGCGGTCCATCGATTTGGAGCGGAGAATGTCGGTTCCGAGCTGGTAGAAGGGAACGCCCTGGCCATAGGTGATAAAGGCGTTGCTGAGCATGTGAATCCGCACCCGCTCATCCATGCCGAGATCGAAGGGAAGCTTGGCTTGGGTGTTGTCCCACAGGGTTTCATTGTCGTGCTTGTCGATATAGTTCACCGCCTCCTGGGGCAACAGCGCATAGCCTATCCACTCGTTGCCGCCATCCACCCGTTCGCCGGCCCGGTTGATGTAGGGATAGGTGCTAAGATTGCCGGCCATGCCAACCCTGATGCGGTCGGCCTGCGATAACAGTGCTTCAAGCTCCTCATCACGGTTTGTGCCTGCTTCTTCATTCGGGAAGAGGTACCGTCCGCTGGCAAAACCCTGCTCGCGGCCCGTCCATGAGAAGAACCCGCCGCGGATGGCGTCACGGCTCCGGTCATTGAAATTTCCGATTCCCGTGCCGCCTGTCATAAACTGCGTGGCCTGGTCAAAAATGCGGTTGTCGGCAACTTCGCCGAAATTCCAGCCTTCCCCGTAGATGTAGATGTTTTTCCCATCCACTCCGTGTTCTTCCGGGGTGAGCTCCGCCAGCGCCTCGAGCAGGTTTTCCATCACATATTTGGGATGGTGACCCATCAGGTCGAACCGGAACGAGTCGATCTTGTAATGCTTTGCCCAGAGAATCACCGAATCGATGATCAGTTTCTCCATCATCCGGAATTCAGCCGCCGTGTTGGGGCAGCAGGTGGAGTTCTCAACTTCGCCCGTATCTGGATTGAGACGGTGGTAGTAGTCGGGCACCACTTTGTCGAGCACGGAATGGCGGTGATCGCCCGTGGCATGGGTGTGGTTGTACACCACATCCACCACAATATTCAGCCCGATTTCATCCAGGGCCTGCACCATTTCCCTAAGCTCCAGGATACGCTGCGGCCCGTCGGGATCGGTTGAGTAGCTGCCCTCGGGCGCGTTAAAGTGAAACGGATCATAACCCCAGTTAAAGCCGTCGTGGCGGGCAAAATGGTTGTCGGGCCACTCCTCCGAGTAGGTGTGCTGAATCTTTTCAGTTATCGGGTCTTCATCAGCCCACTGCTCAAATACGTCGCGGATCGGAGTATTTCCGTATTGCTCGCAGTTTTCCTGCAGGCTATCAATGCCGATCCGTTCACATAGCAGGTTGTAGGGGTCGTCCAGGTCTACCCGTTGGTTGCGGTCTTCGATGATGGAAGCGATGTCATTAACCGGCAGTAAATGCAGGTGTGTCAGACCGACATCGGCAAGTGCTTTCAGATGACGCATTCCGTCTGAAAGGCTCCGGCCGTTTTCGCCATTATGGGTGAAGGCCATATAGGTGCCGCGGTGCTCTTCGTTTACGGTTTTGTCGATGATGCTGAAATCGCGCACATGAGCTTCATAGAGGGTGATGTCGGTCGGGAAGGGGAGTTCCTTAATCAGGTCGTCCCAGCCGTAAGGCTTTAGGCTCTCGTCATTGGCAAGATCCACAAACTGGCTGAATTCGCTGTCGGTGGCCAGGCTCACTGAGTAGGGATCGGTCACTTCGAAGCGGTGAACTCTATCGGTTTGCCTGTGGTAAACGTCCACGTTAAAGCTGTAAAACAGTCGGTCCCACTCTGCCGGACCTTCAAACCGCCAAACGCCATCTGAAGGCATGGTCTCTTTCGGGGTGACTTCTTCCAGCTTGTTTTTCTCAGAGTCGAAAAGTGAAAGGGTTACCGACTGCGCTGTGGGAGCCCATACGTTCAGCCCGATGCCGTTTTCATGATAAACGGGGCCAAGGGTGCCGTCGTAGTAAAAGAGGTCGTCGAGAACCCCGTGGCGCTGTACGTGAGTGGCTGCTATGGGGGGTCCGGCTTCATTTTTAGCTACTGCCACCAGTTGACCCCGAAGCGCTTCATGAATCCGCTCTCGTTCTTCTTCAATTGTAAACACTTGCCGGCGGGCAATGTGACGCAGTTTATCGGCCAGTTCCGGGTCAATCTCCCCGCCAGGCTCCATCGGAATCGATTCTCCGCCGTAAACGAACCTGTCGTACACCGTGATTGAGGCGTCGCTGCTGTAATAGAGATAGTATGAATCAGCCGGTACGTCCGCATCCCAAAGCAAGTGCCCGGCCGACACCCAGTGCGCCGCTGCCCAATTTACGGGAATCGGTTCATCATCCGGTGATGGCACCCGTTCGGAGGTACCGCAGCCGGTTAGGTAAAAGAATAAAATAAACAAGCAGGAGACCGAGAGTGTGTTCTTATGGTAGAGCATATGGTAGGGATTAAATCGTTTTTCGGAGGATTTTGGGAAGATAGGTAATAGGGTTGAATGATTCAGAATTTTGGGCTTTCGGACTCACCCCCTGTCTCGGACTCACCCCCTGTCCCCCTTATACGTTGATTTTGCACAAATAATCTGCAATTTGGCAATAAGGAGGGTATGTCCCCCTGGCACCT
>PXAU01000154.1 GCA_003567075.1 Trueperaceae bacterium | reverse complement strand
GTGCTGTTTTTATCACTTAACTGAACCGTTCCATCATCTAGAAGGGTTAAACTAGCATGCAGGCGTGATACCATCTCATCGTTTAAAACAAAGTTGCTCTGAGTGGAATCGCGACCGATGGTGACAACCTTACTGCTCAGATCAGCTTTAAGGCCTCTGTCGAGTCCCTCACTGACCTCTAAAAGCCAGGTCATGCACATACCTTCTTTTGCTCTATTTTTTTATATAATACTCCTTATTCGACAAAAATATACTAAATCCTTTAAACTCGTATAAAAATATATTTTTGAGACGAAAATGGAAATTAACCGGCCAAGACACATAAACCAACTCAGAAGTTAAAACCATAGGCCTTTTAAGCGCTTATTTTAAAGATGTTTAAGGTTATCATCCTTTGTCCAGAGTTATCCCAGAACCAATCACTACACAAAAGAATTTCGCCTATTTTATGGGTTAAGGTTTTACTAATTGGTTTTGTGGCTTAAATAAAGATTTCTGGATAGCCACTGTTACTTTTTCCTGAACTTCAGATAAGGGTATATAAATACAATTAATATAAACACAGCCAGTCCAAAAAGTAAGAGGATAGAGCCTGGTGTATCGACCATGGTTCTGGAATTTTCACTAACATCTGCCCCGGAGTCTTCCGACCTGGCTTTGTCAGCGAGGGGAACAGATTCTTTTACCTCTTCCAGGGTATGTTCAGAGCCCCACCAGGTTAAAGAGCCCTGATCGTCAATTGGCCACATGCCCTGTATGCTGTTAAGAATATAGTAATGAAGCCCTTCGTTTAGTTCCACTATGAAAAGCAGGAACAGCTGTCCTTCGGGGTAACTGGGTGATCCGTAACCGACATCCTGCAGAACTGTTATCAGGGTATCGGGAGCAAGACTGCCCTTATATACCTCCTTAATCAGCAGGATATGCTCTTTTTCCATAAAGGGATCCTTGCTTACAATGCTGCTCTTGTTCAGGGAAGCTATAACGATATGATCTGAATCATCGATCAGCTCTTCAAGGGTTAACTCAGCTATTGTTATTGCACTAACAGGTATCGGAATAACAGCCAGGGTGCTAAACGCAAGTAAAAGCAAACTAAAATAACGGCACACTTAGATACACCCCTTTGAAAAAGACATTTAGAAAATAAATATATTAATATATATTACTCTAGACCTAACAATACTTAAACCAAGTTAATGCATAAATAGAGATGATAGCTGAATAGAACAATAAAGGCAAACACAAGTAAATTAATATTTACCAAGGTTAAAATTTACTAAACAGACTTTGCTCCTAATTATAAAGAAATCTATGAATGAGACGAATAAAAACAGCATAAATTGCTAACCGGTAACTGTTTTTCTAGTGATCAATTAATCTTGCAAGTGATGTGAAGATGGACCCGTTAAAGTCTGATCTCAAACCACCCTTAAATTATCATAATGATTTTTATATTGCAACATCTAAAATTTTACAATATAATTGAATCACGATTTTACTGTTCCGGTTGTCTGTATGCTGCCCATGGGCTGGGCGCATTTTGCTGCCACCGGTAGGTTTGAGAGTATCTTTGAATTTGGTGTTATCATTACGCGTATCAGAAAAGTTGCTTCGCACTATTTTACCACCCTTCTGTTGATGGCTGCTTTATGGATAAGCATTAGTTTGTTAGCGTTTATCCCGATTTTCGGAATCATTATACTTATCTTTGGTGGTTTCTACTTAAGGGTTGTTTTTGCCTTTCTCTTCGGGGATCTATACAGGCTTTCAGAGTAAAACAACCCTGCTACAAGAAGACGGCTCTCAATTGAACAGGTTTTTTCTTATATGTGAGAAAAAAAATTAACCCGGGTGCCGGTTTTATTTTTCTCAGTTTTTGCTAAGGGCTTTTTAAAAAACAAACAATCAGGCCGATTTAAACAAATTAGAAAAAGAAGGAAATCCGGAGACAGTGTAGAATATAAAGCCATCTTACCCAAGATTAATATCTTAAGACATGAGCAATACGGCGCAAGTATTTTAAACCAAATATGCTGTTTCGAGGGATGATCATTATATGGCTTTGTGGAAGAAAAAAAAAGTGTATGCTCAGGTATTTCAGGATGACCAGATAAAAGCAACCAGGAAAAGAAAAACGGTGATGGCTAAAATATCGGATTCCCTGCAGGTGGTGCCTTCTAATTACCAGCATATCGGGGCCCGGGAGAACCAGGAAGATAGCTTTGTAATTTCTGATTTTTCTAACAGCCAAGCGGTGGAAGTAAACGGTGTTCTTGCCTTAGTTGCCGACGGCATGGGCGGCCTTGCCTTCGGTGAAGAAGCCAGCCGGACAGCGGCTGAAGCATTCTTGAAGATTTATGAAGAACGCAGCGCTGATGAAGCGATTTGGGATAGCCTGAAGCGGGCCCTGTTAAATGCCAACACAGCTGTATTTGACCTGGCCCTTAACGGTGATGTCGAGCATGATCTGGGTACAACCCTTGTCGCATCTGTAATCTACGGTGATGAGCTGCACTGGATCTCTGCTGGTGACAGCCGCATTTATCTCTACCGGGAAGACGACCTGCAGCAGCTGAATACAGACCATACTTATGCCAATTACCTGGAAGATGATGTGGCCAACGGAAAACTAACCCGACAAGAGGCCCTCGAACACCCGGAAAGAGACTACCTGACCAGTTACCTTGGCCTGCCTGAATTAAAGGAAATTTCATTAAATGAAAAGCCTCTCAAACTGAAAGCAAAGGATAAAATCCTGCTGTGCAGTGACGGTTTGACCAATACCCTTCCTGCCAAAAGGATCGCTGAACTCCTGAAAAGCGGGGTGACAAAAGTTGCAGAAGAGGTGACAAGAGCTGTGCTCATGGCCAATAAGCCTTACCAGGATAATGTCACAGTGGTGGTGTTATCAGTACTGCCACTGCAAGAAGACAGTTAAAGCCTTGAAAGGTGGGGTTTGGGTATTTTGAAATGAAAACCAGTAACCTGTTAAAGGGTCCTGCTCCCAAAACTGTTTGCTGTGAATCATTACCAGGCTGTTTTTTAGCACATTGCTTGCACATTTTTTTGGAATAATCAGAATTTAAGGTGAGCGTTATAATATGTTTTTAGCGGTTTTTTATTTTTAATCTTTTCATGTATCTTTAAATTTGTTATAATTTTCTTAATAATAATGTTGATGTTAAACAGTACTCAATTGACCTTCAGTTATACATTAATGGTTCAAAGGAGGCATGT
>PXAU01000312.1 GCA_003567075.1 Trueperaceae bacterium | reverse complement strand
GCGGCACGAAGTAGTTCGCGAAGCCGATGCCGAGCGGCATGATGGCGAGGAACACCATCGTGACGCCGTGCATCGTGAACATCTGGTTGTAGACGTCGGGGCTGAGCAGGGTGTTGCCGGGGCTGGCGAGCTGCAGCCGGATCAGGAAGGCCTCGAAGCTGGCCGCGGCCATGAACAGGAACGACGTGACGATGTAGAGGATGCCGAGGCGCTTGTGGTCGACGGTGGTGAGCCAGCTCAGCAGGCCCTCGGTCCAGGTGGGGCGGGTGAGGAGCGTGTCCGGCGACTGCCCCACGGCTGGGGGCGCGCCGAGCTTACCGATCGCCATGGCTGTCTCCGAGGGTGGCGCTCGTCTCCGGCGCGTCGACGCCGAGGCTGAGCAGGTAGGCCACAACCGCCTCGATCTCCTGTTCGGCGTTCGGATCGTCGGCGCGCCACAGGGTGGGCATGTAGTTGCCGGGCTTCATGGCCTGCGGGTCGCGGAGCCAGGCCGCGAGGTGCTCCGGGGTGTTGTCCCGCAGCGCCGCGCCGACCGTCGTGCGCAGGCCGAAGTTGGTGAGGTCGGGGTAGTCGGGGTTGCCGACCGTGACGCCTGGGTAGAAGCCGTCGACGGTGTGGCAACCGATGCAGCCCTTCTGCGCCATCAGCGTGCGGCCCTGCTCGAGCAGCGGATCGCCGCGCACCAGCTGGGTGCGCTCGGCGCCCTGCTGGAAGGCCTCGATCCAGGCCTGGTAATCCTCCTCCGCCTTGGCGATCACGCGGAAGCGCATGTAGGCGTGCGCGCCCAGGCAGAGCTCGGCGCACTGGCCGTAGTACACGCCGGGCCGGTCGGCGCTGAACCACACCTGGTTGTCCTGGTTGGGGATCATGTCGCGCTTGCCAGCGAGGTTGGGCACCCAGAAGGCGTGCAGGACGTCGGCCGAGTCGAGCTCGACGATCACGCGACGGCCGACGGGGATGATCATCTCGTTGGCGGTGACGAAGCCCTCGCGCGGGTACTCGAACTTGAACCACCACTGGTAGCCGGTGGCGCGCACGATGACGTCGTCGTCGGTGTAGTTGGCGCGGTCGATGATGTACTCGGTGGAGAAGATGGTGCGGACCGTCGGCACGGCTACCAGCAGCACCAAGATCACCGGGATGATGGTCCAGGCGACCTCGAGCTTGATGTTGCCGTGGGTCTGGTGCGGGAGCGCCTTACTGTCCTGGTCGTTCCTGGCGCGGAAGCGCCAGAGCGAGTACGCCAGCACGCCCGCCACCAGGAGCATCACCGGCCAGCTGAGCCAGTACGTCCACATGAACAGGTCGCGCTGGGCTTGCGCGACGGGGCCGGCCGGATCCATGGCGGACTGCGGACCGGCCAGGTCGCAACCGGCCGTGAGCAGCACGGCGACGAGCGCGAGGCCCCCCAAGAGCCGTCGTCTCCAATGCACGATCGTGGTCCCTCCTCGGTGCTGTGCCGCGCGCCGAACCGGCGCGCGGCAGTTAGGTCGCGTCAACGTAGCACAGGTGTTGGCTGGTGAACCGCGACGTGTGCGCCGTTCCGGCCGCCCGTCCAAACGCGGTTGTACCCGTCGGACCACGAACGGACACAGGGGCGTTTGTCCCTGGTAACCTGGCACACATTGTGCTTGACATCACGATCACGATATCCGGATGTCGTGAGTTGCCGGCGGCCTCACCCCTCCGCGTCGGCGTGGAGTTCCGCCCGGAACGCCAGCGCCTCCGCCACGTCGTCGACCGCCACCGTGTCGCGTCCCGCCAGGTCGGCCAGGCTCCGAGCGGCGCGGGTGACGTCGTCCACGCCGCGCTCCCCCAAGCGGCCCTGGGCCCGCGCGTGCGCCAGCAACGCCGTCGCCGCGGCCGGCAGCGCCGCATGACGCGCCAGAGCGCGGCCGGTCAGGTTCCCGTTGAGGCACCCCTGCCTCGCAAGTGCGAGCGCGCGCGCCTGCAACACGCGCCCTGCCACGCACGCCGACGTCTCGGGCGGAGCGGCCACCGCGGCCGTCTCGGGCCCACCGGCCGCGCTCGCCGGCGGCACGACCACGCGCAGCGTCAACCGGTCGAGCAGCGGGCCGCTCACGCGCGACAGGTAGCGCTTGCGCTCGCTCGGATGGCAGCGGCAGGCGCGCAGCGGGTCGCCGGCGTGACCGCACGGGCATGGGTTCATGGCCGCGACGAGCTGGACGCTCGCCGGCAGGCGGCTGCGAGCGCGTGCCCGTGCCAGCAGCAGGTCGCCCGCCTCGAGCGGCTGGCGCAATGCCTCGAGCGCACGCCGATCGAACTCGGGAAGCTCATCCAGGAAGAGCACGCCGTGATGCGCGAGGCTCAACTCGCCCAGCCCGCTGGGGCTCCCCAGCAGCCCCGGCAGGCTGACCGTGTGGTGCGGTTCGCGCAGCGGCGGATGGCGAGCCAGGGGTGAGCGGGGCTCGCCCGCCAACGAGTGCAGGCGCGCCACCTCCAGCACCGCGTCCGCCGCCAACGGCGGCAGCAGGCCCACCAGGCGGCGTGCGAGCATCGTCTTCCCACTGCCAGGCGGCCCGATGAGCAACAGGTGGTGCCGGCCCGTCGCGGCGATCTCGAGCGCACGCTTGGCGAGCGGCTGTCCGCGCACGTCGCAGAGATCGACGCAGGCGCCATGGGCGCCCTCCAGCGTCGACGCTGCCGCGACCAGGCCTGCGAGGGTGCTCTGCACCGAACCGTTCCCACGGTGGTCGAGCGCTGTAGATGCGAGCGCTGCCGGCGCCGCCCCACGCGCCCAGGCGATCGCATCGCTCAAGGATGCCACCGGGATCACGTCCAGACCCTCCACGACGCGCACCTCGTGGGCCTGCGGGGTCGGCACGACGAAGCTGGTGCGGCCAGCTGCGCGTGCTGCCAGGGCCAAGGCCAACACGCCCCGCACCGGTCGGACGCGGCCATCGAGCCCGAGTTCGCCCACCACGGAGGCGCTGGCGAGGCGCCCGCTCGGCAGTCTCGACTGGGCTGCGAGCAGCGCCAACGCGATCGCCAGGTCGAAGGCCGGTCCCTCCTTGCGGACGTCGGCCGGCGCCAGGTTGACGACCACGCGGCTGGGCGGCAGGCTCAGGCGGGCAGCGCGCAGCGCGGATCGGACACGCTCGCGCGCCTCCCGTACGGCGGCGTCCGGTAGCCCGACCACATGTACCCCCGGCAGCCCACCTGCGATCGACGCCTCAACGCTCACCTCGATCGCCTCGATCGCCACAAGCGCCACACTGCGAACCAGCGCGTGCATGGCGTCAGCGTAGG
>PXAU01000268.1 GCA_003567075.1 Trueperaceae bacterium | reverse complement strand
CTCGTGACCGGCGACATCGACTGGGCCTTCTGGGTGCCGGCGCAGGCGGTCCCGGAGCTCGACGCCCGCGACGACGTCGTCATCGACAGCATCCCGGCCGGCCAGTACTACTACATCGGCGTGAACATGCGCGAGGGTCCGCTGGCCGACCAGCGCGTGCGCCAAGCGATCAGCTTCGCGGTCAACCGCGACAACATCGTCGCCGCCGCCGAATTCGGCCTGGCCGAGGTCACGCAGGACCCGATCCCCGCCAGCTCCGCCTGGGCCTTCGGCTACACCCCGTACGAGTACAACCCCGAGCGCGCCCGCGAGCTGCTGGCCGAGGCCGGCTACGGGGACGGCTTCGAGATGGAGATCATGCCGACGACCTTCATCGAAGCCACCATCCGCGCCGCCCAGGTGATCCAAGCCGACCTGGCCGCGGTCGGCATCCGCGCCAGCATCCGCACGCTCGAGTGGGCCGAGTGGCTGCAGGAGCAGGGTGACGCCAACTACGACACCTACGTCTGCTCGTGGAACGGGCTCGTCGACCCGGACGACTTCTACTACGCCCAGCACCGCACCGGCGAGGTGTTCAACTTCACCGGCTACTCCAACCCGACCGTCGACGAGCTGCTCGACGAGGCGCGCACGGTGACCGAGTTCGACGAGCGGCGCGCCCTCTACGAAGAGATCAACCGCGCCATCGTCGACGAGGCCCCCTACATCTACCTCTACAACGAGCTCCAGATCCACGGCTACCGGCCCGACGTGATGGGCTTCTCGGCCCGCACCGATCAGGCCGTGCGCTTCGTCCGCACCTGGCTGGATCGCTGAGCCACAGCGCCTGAGGCTGGACGGGTGATCCAGCGCGCGCTGGCTCGACCCACGAGCCGGTGCTGAACCGACGGGAGACGCCGCCGTGAGCTTCGCCTACCTGCTGCGCCGCTTGGGCACGCTGGTGCTGGTGCTCTTC
Organism: Trueperaceae bacterium; assembly: GCA_003567075.1. Taxonomy (GTDB): domain Bacteria; phylum Deinococcota; class Deinococci; order Deinococcales; family Trueperaceae; genus CSSed10-48. Next base: position 2,317 of record PXAU01000268.1, on the reverse strand, counting down.
GGCGTCTCCCTCGTCACCTTCGCCATCATCCCGCTGCTGCCGGGCAGCCCGGCGCGCGTCACGCTGGGCGTGCAGGCCACGCCCGAGGCGGTCGCGACGCTCGAGCGCCAGATGGGCCTCGACCGGCCGCTGCCCGTGCAGTACGTCAGCTGGATCAGCGGCATCGTGCTGCGCGGCGACTTCGGCACCAGCCTGATCTCGCGCGAGCCCATCGCCAAGGAGGTCATGCGGCGCCTGCCGGCCACCCTCACGCTGGCCCTCGTGGCGCTGCTGATCGGCCTCGCCATCGCGCTGCCCGCCGGCTTCGTCTCGGCGCTCAAGCCCGGCAGCGCGCGCGACCTGAGCGTGTCGGTGATGAGCCAGCTGGGCGTGTCGGTGCCCGACTTCTGGATGGGCATCCTGCTGATCCTGCTGTTCAGCGAGACGCTCGGCTGGTTGCCCAGCTCCGGCTACCGGCCGCTCTCGGACGGCTTCCTGGCCTGGGGGCGGCACGTGCTGCTGCCGGCAGCGACGGTGGGCATCATCAGCGGTTCGATCATGGCGCGCTTCGTGCGCTCGGCGCTGCTGGAGGTGCTGAGCCAGGACTACGTGCGCACCGCCCACGCCAAGGGCGTGCCACGGCAGGTGGTCCTGCGCAAGCACGTGATGCGCAACGCCGCCATCTCGATCGCCACCATCGTCGGCCTGCAGATGGCCACGCTGCTCTCGGCCGTCGTGGTGGTCGAGATCATCTTCGCCTGGCCGGGGTTGGGGCAGCTGGCGCTCACCGCCACGCTGCAGCGCGACTACCCGGCCCTGCAGGCGGCGGTGCTGCTGGCGGCGGTGGCGTTCACCGTCGTGAACCTCCTCACCGACCTCTCCTACACCTTCCTCGACCCGCGGGTGTCGTACAGCTGATGGCCACCCAGACGGCCCGCACCGGCGCCCCTTCACGCCCCGGCCTCGACCTGCTGCGCAAGGCCCTGCGCCACCGCTTGGTGGTCGCCGGCGGCAGCATCGTGCTGCTGCTCGGGGTGCTGGCGCTGTTCGGCCGGGCGCTGGCGCCCCACGACCCGCTCATGATGGACTTCACCACCCGCTTCGCGCCGCCCTCCTGGACGCACCCGTTCGGCACCGACGACTTCGGCCGCGACCTGTTCTCGCGCGTGCTCTACGGCGCGCGCGTCAGCGTGCAGGTGGCCTTCATCGCGGTCTCCCTCTCGGGTGTGGTCGGGGTGACGCTGGGCGTGCTGGCCGGCTACCTGGGCGGCTGGATCGACGAGGTCATCATGCGCGTCATGGACGTGATCTTCGCGTTCCCGGCGGTGCTGCTGGCCATCACCGTGATGGCGATCCTGGGCCGCGGGGTCGAGAACGCCATGATCGCCATCGCCATCGTTTACGCGCCGATCTTCGCGCGCGTCACCCGCGGCGCGGTGATCTCGGTGCGCGACCGCGAGTTCGTGACCGCCGCCCGCGCGCTCGGGCAGGGGCACAGCCGCGTGATGTTCAAGCACGTGCTCCCCAACGCGCTCGGGCCCATCATCGTGCAGACCTCGTTGTCGCTGGCGTTCGCCATCCTGGCCGAGGCGGCGCTGTCGTTCTTCGGCCTCGGCACGCAGCCGCCGGACCCCAGCTGGGGCCGGATGCTCTCCGAGGGCCGCGGCTTCCTGGGCCAGGCGCCCTGGATGGGCATCTTCCCGGGAGTGGCCATCATGCTCTCGGTGCTCGGCTTCAACCTGCTCGGTGACGGCCTGCGCGACGTGCTCGACCCGCGTTGGCGGAGGCGCACCTGAACCGCGACGGCCCGACGGAACGCACCGCCGCGCACGACCCTCGCGTCGACACCGCGGCCGCCCCGCGTCCCGCGCGCCGCGCCCTGCTGGCGATCGCCGCGCTCTCCGCGGGCGGCCTGGCCTTCGAGGTGGCGCTCACCCGCCTGCTCTCGGCCGTGTTGGTCTCCGACGTGGTGGGGCCTGTGCTGGCGGTCGCCGTGGGCGGCGTGGGCCTTGGCGCCGCGGTGGCGGCCGCGCTCCCGGCTGCGCGGCGGCCGCACGTCGCCGCCGTGGCCGCGCTGGTGGGTGCCGCGGCGGCGGGACTGACCGTGCCGCTGGCGCTGCTACTGGCGCCGCGCGCGCTCGCCTGGTGGACGCTGGCACCGTTGCTGCTGGCCTTCGGCGGGATCGGCTGGGCGGTCGCCGCCACCTTCGCGCGCGCCGGCCCGGCCAGCGCCTGGCTCTACCGCGCCGACCTCGCCGCCGCGGCCGCGGCGGCGCTCCTCACCCCCCTCGCGCTGGGCGCCCTCGGGGGATTGCATGGCAGCGTGGCGGCGGCGTCG
>PXAU01000195.1 GCA_003567075.1 Trueperaceae bacterium | reverse complement strand
TCGACCCGCTCTTCCCGCGCTACTGGAACCAGGTCACGCCCGAGGACGCCGGCAAGTGGCTCTCCGTCGAGGCGCAGCGGGGCGTCTACACCTGGGGTGTGCTCGACGTGATCGTCGGCTTCGCCCGCGCGCACGACATGCCCGTCAAGCAGCACACCTTCGTGTGGGGGCAGCAGGAACCGCGCTGGGTCGCAGGCCTCCCCCCCGACGAGCAGCGCGAGGCGGTCGAGCGCTGGATCGAGGCCTTCGCCGAGCGCTACCCGGACGTCGCCATGGTCGACGTGGTGAACGAACCCCTGCACGCACCGCCGTCGTACGTCGAGGCCATCGGCGGCGCGGGTGAGACCGGGTGGGACTGGGTCGTCTGGTCGTTCGAGCGCGCCCGCGAGGCGCTGCCCGACGCCACCTTGCTGATCAACGAGTACAACATCCTCTGCTGCGCACCCAACCGCGAGCGCTACGCGGAGATCGTCCGCATCCTCCAGGAGCGCGAGTTGATCGACGGCATCGGCGTGCAGGCCCACGGCCTCGAGCGCCTCGACCCGAGCATCATCGCCGCCAACCTCGACGCGCTGGCCGCGCTCGGCCTGCCGATCTACGTCTCCGAGCTCGAGCTCGAGTCCTCCGACGACGCCGAGCAGCTCGCCATGTACCAGCGCGTCTTCCCGGTGCTGTGGGAGCACGAGGCGGTCGCCGGCGTGACCCTCTGGGGGTACCGCGCCGGCCGCATCTGGAAGCGCAACGCCTTCCTGATCGACTGGTTCGACGAGGAGCGCCCGGCGTTTCAGTGGCTGACCGCGTACGTGCGCGGCGAACTCGATGACTGACACCGCGGGCACAATGGGCGCCGGGTCGACCGGCGCCTCACCGCCTGCCTGGGTCGAGGCGGCGCGCCGCGCGGGGACGCCGCACGTGCTGCTGCTGTGCGGCCTGACCGGCGCCGGCAAGAGCCGTCTGGCGCGGCAGCTCGAAGCCAGCCTGCCGGCGCTGCGCTTCACGGTCGACGAGTGGATGATCGCGCTCTTCGGCGAGCACCTCCCCCGCCCCGTGCACGACGAGCGCTTCGCCACGCTCGAAGCGCTGACGTGGGACACCGCTCGCCGCACGCTGGCGCTGGGCGTGCACGTGGTGCTCGACTACGGCTTCTGGCGCCGCGCCACGCGGCAGCGCACCGCCGAGCGCGCCCGGGAGGCCGGCGCGACGCCCCTCGTCGTGTACCTCGACGTGCCGCTGGGCGAACTCGAGCGCCGCCTCGCCGCCAGGAACGCCTCGCCGCCGGGTGGGACCTACACGATCACGCCAGCGATGCTGGCGGAGTTCGCGGCGCGCTTCGAGCCACCGGGCGACGACGAGGGGATCGCGCTCGTGCGTCTCGGGATGCAGCCCCACCACGCGTTGCGAGGCGAACGGAGGCGCTGAACCACCGCGCAGCGGGTCAGCAGGCCCGACCCACCGTCACCTCATGGCTCCACCCACATGATGGCGGTCACGACGAACACGACCCACATCAGGGCCGGTATGCCGCCCAGCACCAGCCCGGTCCAGCTGGGCCAGTGGCGGTCGCCTCGGCGCAGCGTTCCGATGGCGACGACCACTGCGGCGGACGCGAACACGATCGACCCGAGCAGCCAACCGAGCGGCTCGATGACCAGAACGGCGAAGACGCCGCTGCCGACCACGAAGTTGAGCGCGGCGGCAGCGCCGAGCACCAGGCTCCACCACCCCAGCATCGTCGGGCGTTCTCGCGCCATCGCGGCCGTGACGCCAAGACCGCCCACGAAGAGCACGGTCAAGCCGAGTGCGACGCCGATCAGGGCCGCGAACAGCGCGATCATCGTCGCACACCACCCTCGGCCTTCACGGCGAAGGCCCACGGGAGCGAATGGCGCGGATCGGGCGGTCGGACCCTACGGCCCAGGCGAAGGGTCGTCTCGAGCATGGGTCTCACCTCGTTCGCATGGGTGCCTCCCGATCCGCACGACCGAGACGGCGACCCGATTCACCCCATGCTACGCCGCTGCGCTGAGCGGTCCGTCGCCAGCGCGCTCCAATGCTTGGGCGGTCGAGGGCAGCGGACACGTTAAGCCGGCGCTATGGACGGCCCACCTATCCTCCGGTCGGAGGAACCCGATGAAGCACCACGAAGCGCACCACGCCGACGGAGCCAGACGACGTGCGCGCCGAGGCAGGCGCATGCAGCAAGGCAGGCGCGAGCGCCGCGGCGCACCCGCGCGCCTCCGCCACTTCGAGCGGTCCCTGACCCTCCTCGTTGCGGTTGCCTTCGCCCATGCCGCGCTCTCGCATGCCGCGTTTGCCCAGGTCAGCATCCGCAGCGATGCGCTCGGCTTCGAGACGGTCGCCCCGAGCGGATGGACGATCCGGTTCGATGCGGGCGACGACGACGTGACCCTCGCCTTCCGCGCTCCGGGAGGCGATGGCGGCGTGGTCCTGTGGTCAGGACCGCTGCTCGACGGCGAGCGCAGCGCCTTCGATGCCAACGGCCTCGAGGGGCTGCTCGACTTCGTCTTCGGTGGTTTCGCAGCGCAGATCGGCGGCGCTCGCATCACCGGAACGTTCGACGTCGCGTTGCGGCACGTCGAGGCGCGAGCGCTCTCGTTCGACGCTCGCCACACCACCGGACGCCTCGTCGTGGGCGTGGTCGGCGACGTCGGCTACGTCTGGGCCGCGAACGCGAACCCTGGGGCGGAGGCCACCGTGGGCGTCGCCTTCGAGGCGATGCTGGCCGCTGCCGACCTCCGTGGGTCGCCGGCCGACGGCGCTCGCGCCGCCATGCGCGTATACGCCACTCTCGGGCACGAGCGGCTGCGCTTCGCGCTGCCACCCGGTTGGACGTTCGTCCACACCTTCCACCCGTTCGACCCGTCGATCGGCACGCTCGAGCATCCGCTCGGCGCCATCATCACGATCACCGCGGCCGACCTCCGGCCGGACGACGCGGCCGCGTACCACGCCCTGGCCCGCGCCGAGCGGGCCGAGCGGCTCGCCCGTGAGACGGCCTCGACGCTCCCGGATGCGCAGGTCGTGCTTCGTCCGCTGGCGAGCACGCGTATCGATGCCGTTGCCGTCGACGTGGAGACAGCCGACGCGGTCGGCGCCGTGATCGCGCTGCTTGCCGATGGCGAGGCCGAGGGCTCCACGGCGATCGTGACGATCCGCGCGGACGCTCCCCGCGCCGCAGCAGCCGAACTGAGCGAGGCGCTCGCGCTCGTGCTCGATACCTTCCGAGCGCTGCCGGGCTGGTGGCGCGAACCGTTGCCGCCAC